>DHHZ01000022.1 GCA_002403515.1 Legionellales bacterium UBA4759
AGTTCGATGAACACTCTCTTTTTATACGAATAACTACCCCAGATATGCATTTTGCGTGTATGCCATCATTCATGAACTAAGCCTTTCGATGGCATTAAGGCCTGACGCAGCAAACTTTGAACGCTTTTTAGAAGAATCAAAACACTCCTTAACCAGCGCCTTAGGTCTTCACGATAAAGACCTAAGCAACGCAACATTTATTGCCTCACCGGCCATGTCGGGAACGAATGCATTTTCAATTGCAAAACAGATTGCTTTGACGATGAAAACTCAATCAGGTTTCAAACCAACAATAAAACAATATGCACCTTGTTATTATGAACTCCATACTCCAGGATTTAAAGGATCTGACGTACCTGATATATTTGTTTTTTCAACAGGACCTATTGTTAACCAAGAGGGGTTGAGTCCAGGTGTAGATATCAATTTTTTTGTTCAAGAAAAAGTGATTAAAACTGGTCGAAAAATACCCACCACACTGATTGTCGATGCAACTACAACACTTTACAAAAATTTAAGGCTTAATGATGAAGTGAAAAATCTGGTTCGTGAGGGAAAACTATCTATCATAGTTTTCGAGAGCCACCAAAAATTTGGCTTACTTCATTCTGATCAAGCACAGTATGGGCGTGTATTTTGCTTGTGTGGGTCGAAAATGCATGATGCTGAAAAATTACAACAAATTCAATCAAATGCACAATCCGATTTTGATCAACATCTAGACATGCGGGTTGGGGCTTATATCAATTATTGTTGTCAAGATATCTTGGAGCAAATAAAACAACAACATTTTAATAATGGCGCATTATTTCGTAACATTTTAAATCAAGCAAACCTCATTTTTAAAAATATCTATCAGCACGAATACATGGCGAAAAATTTAGATGAACTTTATTTTGTTTTACCAAGATCTTTGTTGAGTAGATTAATACCATATAGACAAAGTTTCGCGCATTATTCAACAACGCTAGCGAAGGTGGGAGAGTTTGCTCGTCTTTCCGCGAATGCATCTGATGATATTGATATTTTATTAACATCCGCACGCATTTATTTATTTATGGCTGCTAACGGTATAGAAAAAATGATTTATGAAAGCAGCAGAGCTATTGGTGAGCTATCAGAATCTGAGAAAATTATTAATCTTGCTATGGCACTTACAGAAATTGAAAAACCATCTGCCGGTGGTGCCACCCAACTCAAACTATATTGCGCACTCAATAATATTTTAAATGCATGCCAATCACTCAGAGGACGGGATGCTTATGAAGAAGTAGCGCGATACTTTTATAAGTTACAAAAGCAAATCATCATCCCAGAAAACCCTGATTTTATATACGCTATTCAAATCGTATACAATCAAAATATACACAGATTCCAATCGCTCAAAGAAAACCCTGCTCTTTGTAAGTTCTTGGTTACTGTCAATCAATGGGCTCCCCCTATACAATTGAATAAGGATTTAATCGATGAGTTGATTCAATCTCAAGAATTATTAGAAAATATTTTGCAACACAAAGATTTTTTTAAAAACAGTGATTTATTTAAAAATAATCCGCATTTGAAAATCTCTCTAAATGCAAACGCCTTATCATCTTTGGTCACAATGACCGATGAAAAAAAAATACAGTGTTTGTCTCGACTAGGTAAGGAAGGAATCGAGGTCGATTATGCAATCCTAAAATTGATTGCAGAAAGTCATGTGGTCGACTTTATTGAAAATACTGAGCTTATATCAAAAGAATTCATTTCTACATTATCAATACTCCATGAAGCAGGTATAAATTTAGATGATGAAACTATGAAGCTTGCAAAAGATAATGAGCAATTCCGTCAACTGTTATCAATGGTATACATTACAAATCAAAGGATTTTAAAACATTTGAAAGAAAAAGAGGGTGGTGATAAATATCAGGAAAGTTTAAATTATACCCCGACTTATTTAAAAGCATGTTTCTTAGCCATTAAATTATATGCCGCACAGCCAACTCCCGAACCAGAAAAACTAATCAAATCAATTTCAAGAGCAAACAATGATTATAGCAAAGAAGTATTATCTAAATTCAGAACAAACTTAGGTAAAGTGATAAGCATTATTTTAAATGGTTTGAAAGCTGGTATCGATAAAATACTAAACCGTAACTCTGTAGAAGAAAGTCATCGGCAACGTTTTTTTAAAACAGCCTCAGAAAAAATATTAAATACAGTTGAAACTCAGCTGAGCGCGTTAAATTCTAGAACAAAAAAATAAATCATGGGCTAATAAGCAAATGGACTTGGCGTCCCGGGCAGGATTTGAACCTGCGACCTGCCCCTTAGGAGGGGGCCGCGCTATCCAGCTGCGCCACCGGGACTTCGATGATTTACATGCCAATGTAATTTGGGCCACCGCCACCTTCTGGGGAAATCCACATGATATTTTGTTTTGGGTCTTTGATATCACACGCTTTGCAATGAATGCAGTTTTGCGCATTAATTTGAAGCTTTGGACCATAACTCGATTGAACAATTTCATAAACTGCGGCAGGGCAATATCGAGTCTCAGGTGACGCGTAAACATTGTAATTGATGTTTATGGCAATGGTTGGGTCTTTTAAATACAAATGAACGGGTTGATCTTCTTCATGATAAGTATTGGTTAAATAAACTGAAGTCAGTCTATCAAAGGTCAATACATTGTCTGGTTTTGGATAATGGATAGGTGTTGCATATTTGGCTTTATGTAATTGCAAATTATCAGCATGATTTTTGATAGTCCAAGGAGAATGACCACGAGAGATATAAGTTTCAAATGCAGCATTCATTAAGCCTGGAATCAAGCCCCAATGAAAACCTGGACGAATATTTCGAACTTTGTAGAGAGTTTTGATTAACCAATTGTCTTCTGCCATATGTTGGTAGGATTTGATTTCTTGACCTTTACTGGTGTGATCTTTGAGGTAGCTATAGCATGCTTGTGCTGCTAACATTCCCGATTGCATCGCGGTATGAATACCCTTGATTTGTGGAACATTTAAAAAGCCAGCCGCATCACCGACTAACAAGCCGCCAGGGAAAGTGATTTTGGGTAAGGACTGCCAACCACCTTCAATTAATGATTTGGCACCATATGAAATTCTTTCTCCACCTTTGAGCATCTTTTTAACCAAGGGGTGGGTTTTGAATTGCTGCATTTCTTCAAAAGGACTTAAATATGGATTGGTATAGTCAAGTCCAGTAACAAATCCAAGCGCGATACGATTTTGAGAATAATGGTAAATGAATGCTCCACCATAAGTATCATGAGGCAATGGCCAACCAACAGTATGAATCACAAGACCTTCTTGATGATTTTTTTCAGGCACTTTCCATACTTCTTTAATACCTAGACCATAAGTTTGTGGTGATTTATTCAAACGCAATTGAAAGCGTTGTATGATTTGATTACTCAAAGCGCCACGACAACCCTCGGCAAAAATGGTTTGCTTGGCATGGATGTGCATACCTGGCTGGTATTTGCTGGTTTTTTTGCCATCTTTACCAATACCCATATCACCTGTTGCTACACCTAAAACGTGTCCTGCTTTATTGTAAATAACTTTGGATGCTGCAAAACCCGGATAAATTTCTACACCCAAGCTTTCGGCTTGCGTGGCTAGAAACTGACAAAACTCGCCTAGGCTAATGATATAGTTGCCATGGTTTTTCATGGGCTTGGGGGTGGGGAGTAATAGGGCGTGTTTTTGAGTTAGCAGATAAAATTTATCTTTTTGTACTGGGGTTAACAATGGCGCTTTTTCCCAATCATTGGGAAGCAACTCTTTTAATACCATTGGATTTATCACAGCACCCGATAAAATATGCGCACCAACCTGAGCACCTTTTTCCAATAGACAGATTTTAAGGTCTTTTTTATGTTCTAAGGCAAGTTGTTTTAATCGAATGGCAGTGGTTAAGCCAGCTGGGCCAGCACCAACAATAATCACATCATATTCAATTGTTTCTACATCCTTACTCATGAAAAAACCTTTCTTATTTGTTATTATCTTTTCTTAAGCTTGGCATGGGTTTTTTGATAAGGCAAGGGGGTATTGTGGACATTTGGGAAAGATTGGTGGATTTGGAAAAAAAATCTGAGGATTTCGGTTTGGCATGGCCAAATAGTCTAGAAATAATTCAGCAAATCGAGAGTGAGTGTCGAGAAATTCGTGAACATCTGGAGCAAAAGAATTTCGATAAAGCTGCTTTGTCTTCTGAAATTGGTGATTTAATGCATGCAGTGATGTCTTTAAGCTGGTTTTGTGGGTTTGATTCAAAAAAAGTTCTTGTGGAAAGTTGTAATAAATTCGAAGGACGCCTGAATATGATGAAAAAATTAGCCCAAGCAGAAGGGCTGCCAAATCTCAAAGGTCAGGATTTTAATGTGTTGATGCGGTATTGGGCTCGGGCAAAGGCGCTTTTAGCACACCCTCAAAGGTAGGCTCTTCTTTCTTAAGATAATCTGCAACGGTATTGATAAGCAGAATCGATGCAATGGTAATGGCAGCCAAGATGAGCATGCCAGGCAAGCCTGCAACATGAATATGACTGGAAAGAACAAAAATAATCACAGCCATTGCAATGATTTTGGCTATCTCTTTGGCAATATTAAACATGGCTTCTTGGTAGATTTTTTCCTGTTCTTCGGGTGAAAGTTTTTTATAATCTTCATCCCAGTACTTTCTAGTCAAATGCCTTAGGTGATATATAAACATCAAACAAGTGACCAAAACTTCCAAATAGGGGAAGATAGCACTGGCTTGTGAAGAAATTAGACTGGGATTGATTTGGTGAAGGTAATCGCAAACACCAAGTATCGCAAGACTTAAATTTGTTAAACAAAGCGCAGTTGTATATTTAACCTCGGCCCAACGTTCTTTTCTTTCCGATTGATAAGTGAGCTCTAATTCTTGAGGAATCTTGTCTTCACCAACTTTATTTTTAAACTGTTCCCAATCCTTGTCTAAATCAAGCACTGCTTTATAGTTATTTAAAGTATCTAAAACAAGTCCTACAGTAAATAAACCGCTGAATATTAAACCATGGTAATCGGTGTTGTAAAATTTTTGAACATTTTCAGCGGTGCAATAGTAGTTTAAGGTCGAAGCCAACAATAAGCCAAACCACAGTAAATCATTATAAATTTGTTGTTGATGAGCTTTAAAGTAGCCATAGGCTCTATCTGATAAACTCATATTATTGGTTTCCATGTTCAATGCGATAAAAGCATTCATGCTCAAGCGAAGACCAAATAAGTAAGTAGCCAAAAGACTATTGAAGGTATTTAATTGATTGACGATATCTAATCGCATCGAGTATTTGAGCATGAAGGTGTACATATTTCTTATCACACTAAAATAGGCGCGCTGTGCATTAATGACACCAACTCTTTCAGTGACATTTTCACTGGTCTGTTCTTGCTCTGCAATATCTACATGTCCAGAATTGATTAAGGTAATGTTTGCATGTGCAATACTTTGCTCTGTTAAATAATCAAGTTGTTCCTGATTTCTTTGAACCCTTTTATAAAGCTTCCAGATGTTCTTATCGATTTCATTTTTGATTAGGAGACTTCGATAATATTCATTAATCAATGGTGAGTAAGCATCTTGATTCTGCTGCACCATTTGTAAATGTTTTTTTATCCAAGCGTGAATAATTTTAGTGGTATTTTTATGATAACCATAAGCAAAATAATCTTCTTTGCTAAAGTTAATGATGTTTTCTGTTGGATTAACGCTCATCAGCATAATTCCCAAAAGATTTATATATATAATTATAAACCTTTTTTTGACTTCTGGAGTGAAAAAATATCTTTTTATACTAAAATTCTTAGCTAAAAATTTAAAAAAGTGATTCTATATGTTACAATGCGCCTTTTGTTTGGGGTGTTTGTATCGTGCGTTTTACTGATAAGGGTTATGTTCGAGTATATAATTCAGAGCAACTGTCTAAAAAAATGGATTCAGAATTTTCTATCCACTTATTCATTGATAAGTTTTATGAATTTATTGAGGCTAACGAACACCTAAATCGTGAAAGCTTAATTGAAGCTATCAACAAGAATTTATCTCCAGTAAATACCCATCGAGACGAGTACCTTTCTGGCTTACAAAGTATCTATCAAACTTTATCTTCTTCTTTAAACAGCGACTCTCAAAAACGACAGTTTGCTTTATCTTTATTAGACGGTATTTCTTACTGTGCCACAGGTTTATTAAATCGAGTGCAGTTGGCAAATTTGTATGCCCTACAACCGCAATGCATGAACGAATTATTAATGCGTGTTCGTACCGAAATTGTCGAGCAAATCGCCAATAGACATTCAAGAGGTGCCATGGATAACATGCAGGTGCACAATTATAATTATTTTTTTAAAATCGCATCAAAAAAGTATGCTATTGACGATTTAAATGCGAAAGATATCTATGATTCTGAAGATAATGCGCATTTTGAAAACCTATTAGCTTACTATTTTAATCAAGACTATAGAGTTATCCCAGCCATAGAGCGTATAGAAACAACTTTAAAATCCATTTTATCGAATATGGGATATCGTGGTGAATTAATAAATGACTCTTATACTGTTGCAGAAAGTGAAAAATTTAACGCATATATCCAACTGATTTTCAAAAATAATAAAAATTACTTAAAAATTGATGAAGAGACCGATTATTTAACTGGATTAGCATGGGAAGAAATCATTTTTGATGCTTATTTGTATTTGATGGAACACCAAATTATTGAATTGTCTCCAATTGAAGAAAAATTGTGTGACATATGGTTCAAACCTTTGTTGACAATTGAGCAAAAAATTTCATTGATGGTGGATATGATATGCAATCTTAAAAATGAAAGTAATCTCCGCCTTGGCGAACACAATTTCCTTTTTGCCTTGATGACACCTAACATCGATAAAAGAATGGATATTTTTCATCACTTTGTTTTGAACTTTCATCAAAAATGTATTTTTGATATTCATACCAAGCCTATCCTAAGAAATTTATTACCGAATTTGTTTGTATGTCTTTTAGAACTCTTAAAACAAGAGCACGATAGAAATGAGGAAGTGCTTTCAAACCTAGTGCGTCATTTATTGTTATTACAAAAAGAGCTCATTGGGCTTAATTTTAAAAATATCTATGGTTTCATGCAAACACCATTTTATAAGAGCCGCCCCAATCCTTTTCATGAAATCAAAAATCTCTCGGATGAATCAAGTAATTATTTATTTATCTTTTTTCAAGATTATTTTGTAAATTTAAGGAAGAGTGGTTTAAGAACTTTATCTTCATCCATGGACCCTAATGAAAAAGCCAAAGAGTTAGCCATCACGCACTGGATAAGTAATGTTTTATTGGATCTTAATTTAGATGAACTTAATGCCAATTTGGCGCCACATTCTGTTTTCGATTTGGTTCAATTAGACCCGAATATGGACTCTCCAATACTGCAATATTTGTTTCGATTTTTAAACGATGATGAAAAGATTCAGTTATTACATCAGTTGCAAGCCAAAGAACGATTTTCAATTAATGAAAATTTTACTAACAATGTCCTGATTTTGATGAATTCCTTAGAGCATCTTCCCATATCCCAGCGCGTTGATATTTTTACCCAAAATAGACAGATTAATTTTTACTTATTTTTAAATAACACCGGCGCATTGCCTAATTTCTTAAGAAACTCCCCATTGGCGCTATGTTTTGAATGTTTGAGCCTCTCACCAGAGCTCTTAAGTTCAAGGTATGAATTAGAAATGATTTATCAAATATTGGCACATTACGGGCCTCATGCCATACCTGAGTCAATCATTGAAACATTTCATTTCAGTGAAGCCATGAAAATTGCATTCGTTCAATCTGATGTGGATGTTTTTAAACAATACTTATTGAATTTACCAACCGTTCCTAATTTTCACTCAGAAGTATCGCATCAAAATCGCTGGGGTGTATCCTTATTCTCAACCCTCTTGGCCAGTCAAAAAGATGATTTTGTGGATGCGATGCTTGAGGTTTTTATAAAAAAATTGCCCCCTGAAGATATATTGAGAACCCTCCAAGAAACATGCCATTGCTTTTCAAGAATCATCAGTCTCAATAAGGATGAAAAAGTTATCCAACAATTGCAAAAAATTTCGTTGTTTCTCATTGATAATGTATTTGCTCGATGCTCTCCAGAAGAGCTCTTTCGCTTTTTTACCGCGAATACAGAGACCAAATTACCGATGCTCTTATTTATTCTTTGTTATTCAAATGATTTCAGCCTTTATGAAAAAATAATTACACTCATTGATGCTTATCCACCTTTTTTCGTTGCCAACTTACTTCGATTTAAAGACGAAAATCAAGTTTCTATTTTCAGACACTTGTGTGGATGGAATGAATATATCCCACCTTTACTACCTTGTATGCAAAAAATCTCAGAAGACCATCTTGTTGAAATGTTTGCAGATTTGGATACGAAAAATCAACATGTTTTATTCAACTGTATCAGGGAAAAATCTTCCAAGTTCAATAACTTTTTTGCGGTATGTGATTTTTTAATTAATAAAAGGATTGGTGTGTTAAGAAGATTAGCGCCCACACTTGATGAACTGAATTCAAATCAAGAACATTTTTTATGCTATTTTGCGAAACATGCCAAACCATCTAATAAAAATGAATTCCTAAAATTATTGAAATTGCTTCATTTCATTTTTAATCAACAGTTTTTTGAAAAATGTAGTATTCGTAATCTGGATGGAAAAAATTGGTTTCATTATCTCTTACAGATGCCAGATTTATTTAACTATTTTGCATCAAAATCTTCAATTCCTGAGGAAGTTTGGACATCGTTGATTTTATCTGAATCACCACTTGAATTTTTGTATCCTGTAATGGCTGAGTTATCACTATCTGATGTGTTAATTAAGCATATTTTTCCCATCATCATGACTCTTCCTATGCAGGAAAGAATCAACTTATTTATGCCTCAAAATCAAGAGGGTTTTAATGGTTTGATGAACCTTTTAAAAAGTTTAAATCTCAATGGTGGAATGCATATTAGTTGGGTGACCAAACTATTTATGGAGAATTTACACGAATGCACGCCCGATGAGCAAAATCAAATTCTTCAATTATTTACGATTGAAAATAATCAACAAGAAAGTTACTTATCTCAATTGTATGATATGCGAGGCCATTATATTAAACCATTTTTTGAACAGCTTTTGCCCTTGGCTCCTATTCATTGCTTAAGAGAAATTTTACTATGTCGCAATCATAAAAATCAAAATTTGATCATTTGTAAAGAATCAGAAAGTGAAATCATATTCAGCTATGCTTATAAAATTATCCTTGAAAGGTTAAATACTGATCATGCTTTTATGGCGAAATTCAATGAATCCATAGCATCTCAGCCACACTTTTTAATCAATATTTTCAAAAAAGACTCTGGAAATATTGACCTATTGATGAAGCATTTTGTTACTCTACCTATTGAAATGCTTGAAAGTATCTTTTTACAAAGGGACCCGATTACCGAAGGAACGGTATTTTCTGTGCAACCCGCATATCGCAATGCAACGAAGCTCAAGCGTTTATTAACGTTTATTTCCAGTAAAGAATTTAGAAATAAATGTTCGGAAGAACAGTATATGAACTTGGTCAATTTTTTGTTTTTTACACCAGATCGTTATGGAAAATATCCATGTATTGATTTGATTAGGACCAGGTCAGCTTCAAATGAAAGAACAGAGCGGTTTGATAAACTCGTTAGTATTATTTCTCAGTGCAAAAATCCAGACTTTAAAAACCAGTGTTTTGAAAAAATGATTGGTCAGGATGAAAAAGGTTTCTATCATCTTCATTCCTTTGTGCTACATGGTGAAAAATGTTCGAAAAAAGAAGAACCCTTGTTGATCAATTGGATTCGTTCAGCCAGTCAACAACAAATCAAAGAAATTATGAATTCCAAAAATAGTTCTCGGAATATACTTTTTTCATTGTATCATGAGAATAAACCTATATTTAATGCTTTATGCCTCAAGATAAATGAATTTGATTATCCATTCATCTTGTCATGCTTAACCAATCGCATGAATTCTCATGATACTTTAAGCGATAAATTTTATAATGATGAACCAGAGGATTTGGAATCTAAGCAATTATATCTCAATCTAGTGGGTCGAATTATCTTTGAAGAAGGCGCTGAACCTTGTTTACAAGAATTTATAATTCGAAGGGATTTAGTGGGTTTAGGTTTCTATATCAATTTTATAGAATTTGCCCAAGCACCATCCGATAACATCCAAAGGGTCTTGGCATTAGGCGAGGGGGTATTATCAATATTTTTATCCAAAAATATTAGAAAAGCACCGTTTATTTTTAAGATGGCATTGAAGCATGATGACTCTCCTGAATCTCAAAAATTTTTGGTTTCGGTGATAGCAAACATTGCTTTTGAAGAGCAAAAAAAACTTGTTCGCACACTCAAAGGGCAGGGTATATTTGAAAGATTAGATATCGATATTTTATTAGAATTTATTGAAAAGATAGACAATCAAGTCATGTTAAACATGTTTTCTGTTGAAGATGCCGCTGGAGCTTATATCGTCCCTGTTCCCCTTGTTGAAGGCGGGTACGCTGTAGCTTTGCCAGAACCTGATATAATTTCTGGTGCTCTTAGGCTATTTAGACATCTGCAGGCACAAAAAGATTATGATATCGAAAAAGTGATGAATTGCCGGGCAATTATTAACTTATTTTCAAATCCAATCTTAATGAGGCCTGATTCGTCGTTTCTTCAAAAAGCCATATTAGCTGAACCCGAATTCATGTTTTCTATGCTAAGTTTTTTAGATACGCGCTTAGCACCCAAAATGCTTGACTCCTATCGCAGCTCATTTTTTAAATCCCAGAAAAATCCAAGCTATGATGTTTATTGTTGGTTGGAAAAAAATATTCTTAAACCTTTAGCATCTGATCATTCAATGCATGAGCAGGTATTACAAAATCATCCGCATATCATGAGTTTATTGATAAGATTAATGAAAAGAACGCATTCTATGAAGTATTTCCAAGCATTTTTTTATGATCAATGTTCAATGCTCAATGTGCTAGATGAACAGAGATTAACTGAATATTTTTCTCTTGACGAATTGGTAGAAATATTAAATAGTAGCTTAAATTCGATGCATTCATCTCATGGGTTGATTTCATTAATATCTAGATTTTCACCTGGTTTTATCCAAGCGATTATCAATCAATTTCAAATACAATTGAATCTCAATCCATTAATGTTTGTGATAGGGCGAGCACAAAGTGGCTTTCTTTCTGAAGCTATCGTGTTTTTAAAGATGTTGAATGCGAATTATCCGCAATTTATTGCAGGAAATCCGGTTGTACCTGATTTATTATTTTTGCTTGTACCTCAAACAAACTATGTATCGAGCTTTTTACAACATCAATATTCTTTATTCCCAGAAAATGCTTTGCGCTGGTTATATTACAGAGATACCCAAGCTTGTAATTTATTGATGTGTGCAATAAAAAGTCCTGTCATGGATATGGCTTTGATTGAACTTCTGCTAGGAATCAATCAGTCTTATGGCCTGTCATTGCTGGATGATAGAAATATTGAAGGCAAAACTGTAATGGATTTGGCTTTGGATATTAATAATCCAGAACTTTTGAATTTGATTGTTCAATACAGTAGAAAACGCACTCTGGAGCCAAATCCACAAGAGCCCGCTTATAAAAAATAAGACGGGCTAATTTTTCTTAAAACTTATAGTTCAGACAAGGCATTAAGTTTTTGGCAAAATTGATTATATAATCCAGCATGGCTTTGAGTAGCGCCACAAACCCTTCCCAATAACTTGCATTTTGGGGAGGAACTTCGATGGCAGGCTCCATAGAAGCTGGTATAGAAGTTCTTTTCATGATATTCGATGAGCATAGCATCAGGGTGGTCGTCGAGATGTTCCAATTTGAGGCTTTCATCATCATCAGCAACATTTTGATGGTTTCTTCGGGTTTTTGGATGAAATGTTTGGTTTTGATTGTAATTGCTTGAGCCATCCCAATACTGTTGTAATTTCCAAAAAGGATGTAGGTGCTTTTTGGATAATTTTCAAGTATATGTCTTAAAGATATTAAATCGACCATCAACAAGGGTGCGGTTTTCATAGATTTAATGCCTTGGCAAGTGTTGTCTTTTAAGACCAAGGCGCTTTCTTGCAAAGTCATATTATTTTTGATGAACTCTTTAATAATTGGGAAAAGACTTTGTTTGTACTCTTCAATTTTAGACAAATAATACTGAGACATTTGACCCATAAACTCTTCACTTGATTCCTCAAAACTTGCCAAGTGTGTTAAATATTCTTTAATCATTGCGATATGCACGACCGAGATGATATTAAAAATTATAGCGTCATAAACTAACATATCTTTCAAAGACAAAGCATCGATTTCCTGGCGGTTAAATCCAATGTGAAGAAGATTGTTTGAGCTCCTACCTGGGTCATGCAAGCAGTAGCCCATCAAGTCGAGGTCTTTTCTGGCAAGTCTTGTATTGGCAATGCCTTGATAAGTTTCATGTAACTCAGAAAAAATCTCATCTAAATCATTCGGTCCAATTGGATTCGATAGGCTAATTTTTCTGCCATTGAGGCTTAATGATTCTCTTAATACGAGAGCCCTGGCGATTTCTTCAGGGCGAAGGGCGCTTTCCAATAAAGGCATGATATCAGGCTTGCTGATATTAAATTCTTCAACTTCATCAAAGACGTGATTTGTTGGTTTGATAAAGTTTGATTTTTTCTGGTGAAATGTTTTGTCAATCATGTGTCTAATTACGGCGTCTTTATCGATTAACTTTACCATATTCATGAGATAATTGATGTCAACACCACATGCGAGTGTTTCAATATTCAATGCAGTCCATGCGCCGCAATGGATATCATCATATTGCACGCCTTGGCATAATGCTTGGAATCTTGCGGGCGCTAAACCAAAAGGTGATAATGCGCTTTGCAAACTTTCTTGTAATGGTGTTGTTGAATAAAAATAAGAATTTAATCCTGGTCTTGAATCAATTAATGATGCAACTTTGGT
>DHHZ01000079.1 GCA_002403515.1 Legionellales bacterium UBA4759
ACACATCAGGGATTGCCTCTTCACCGTAAATATTTTTAAGGGCGGCAAAGTATTCACCTCGAGCCTTTTCGACATCTGAGGGGAAATCCACAGAAAACTGTCGGTTAGTATCTTCTTTAAAGAATTCATCTTTAAATAAAGCCAATTGATATTGAGTTAACTTATTAATGATTAAATTAATCTTTTCTTGTTTTGAAAGCATAAACACCTCGATAAAAAGGATAGTTAATCTGTGCTCGTCAATTATCTACGCCCCATACATGGGTAAAAAACGACAGAGCAAACACCACCAACAACATTGAGAACAGTTGTTATACAAATTTTAGCAATTTCTAAAAGAGTTTTAAGAATTTGTAAAACATTCAATAGAATAGCAGCTGCAAGAAAAGCTGCTGCAAGAGTAAGCACAAGTTCCATAAACTATCACCTCAAAGTTGAAATTTTATTTATTCTATCATGTGATTAAAAATTAATCAATTAGTTTATTGATTATAATTTTTAACCATTATAGTAATTTTCAAATCACTGGCAAGAACGTCATTTTCCATGAAACCCATGTATTGTTGATTAATTGATCATATTGACTGTATAATCGTTTTCTAATTTTAAACAAATTTTTGGGTTCATTTTTTATAAGGTTATTTTAATGAAAAATAAAGTATTAAAACTTTTTCCTTTAGTTTTAAGCCTAAACCTAGGCTTTGCGAGTTCAACTTTTAATTTACCTAAAGAATTTATGGTCAATCAAAAATGGATGAGTCTTACCAAAAGCTACGATATTGAAACCAAAACTGAAAAATTAGGTACTTTGTATCGACGATTTTTAACCTTTCTTTTAACTTATGATTTTTATGATTCTCAAAATGTAAAAACAGCAACCGCAAAAGCCCGGTTTTTTTCATATAATTTACATCTTGATATTTATGACCAAAGTGAAGATTTGATTGGAGAAGTAGAAGAAAAATTATTTTATTTTTTTCCGACATTTGAAGTCATTGATAAAAACTCTATTGATAAACTTGCTCGTGCAGAAATGAATTTTTGGGGTACCAAGTTTAATATTTATGATCCTCAGAGTAATCAAGAAATGGCAGTGATGTCACGTTCGTTTTTCCGATTAAAAGATGATTGGACTATCAATATCACAAATCCCGAACTATTAAAGCAAAAAAATATTGACCCTCGTGTTTTAATGACTGTTATTGCCGTACAAGGTGAAATAGAAGAATGGGAAACAAATTATCAGAATAACCGTTCTCTTCAATCCAATCCGAACTTTCAAATGAATAATAAAGGCCAGTTCCCAAGAGAACTGAAACAAAAAATTACACGTTTGGCAAAAGAAAACAAGCTAGATAATTTAGCTTTACCACCACAAAGTAACTTAGAGGCGCTAGCAGATGAGCTAGACCATGGTTTTAAAATGATGTATCCAAACATCTCTGAACTTAGTAATGAAGAACAATTGTATACATATACAAATTACTGTTTGAATCAAGTCAGTGCACCAGAACAAACTGATTCCAAGAAAAAAGCCATTTTAACCTTACTCAATCTTCGATTAAAAGGGCATTGATTCTTTTGGAACTAGAAATGAAGCAATCTTGGAGATTGCTTCGGTTTTACCCTATACATCTACTTGTTTAATCTAAATTGCTGCAGTAAGATATTGAATCCGTTAAGTTGAAAGATTCAGAAACTCTTTGGCATGACATCATTTTACGCCAAGAGAGTGCATCAAGAATATTAATACTTTAGCATGTAAAGGAGGACACGCGTTTTTTGCTATGAGTATAGCCAATATACGCGGTTTAATCATGAAAATACTAGTTCCCGTAAAAAGAGTCGTTGATCCTTATTTGCGTATTCGTGTGAAAGCGGATGGCAGTGGCATTGAAACACAACAATTAAAAATGGTCATGAATCCATTTGATGAAATCGCTCTGGAAGAAGCCCTGCGATTGAAGGAAAAGGGGCAAGCGAGTGCGGTGGTCGTTGTGTCCATTGGTGAACAATCTTGTCAAGAAACTTTAAGACATGGTTTAGCTCTTGGTGCTGACGAAGCTATTCTTATTGACAATACAAAAGCTAAAAATTCCTATGAATTTGCATGTTTACTCGCAGACCTTGTAAAAGATGAAAAAGCAAATTTGGTGATGATGGGTAAACAATCCATTGATAGTGATGCGAATCAAACCGCGCAAATGCTTGCTGCCATTCTTGATTGGCCACAGGCTACCTTTATATCCGCGATAGAACTCAAAGCTGAAGTAGCCCAAGTAACTCGAGAAACTGATGCTGGTTTAGAAGAACTTGAAGTCATGTTACCTGCTGTGATTAGCGTCGATTTACGTTTGAACGAACCACGCTATGCAACTTTGCCAAATATTATGCGTGCAAAAAGCAAACCTTTAAAAGTTGTTACAAAAGAACTCACAGATTCATCTTCAGCATTAGAAATCGATTCCATCATGGCGCCACCAGTTCGACAAAAAGGCGTTATGCTCAACACTGTAGAAGAACTTGTTGAAAAAATTAAACCCATATTATTTTCATAAGGACGACAATCGATGAGTACTTTATTATGGATTGAGCACGATGAATCTAATTTGCATCCTGCAACAGAAAATCTTATTACTGCAGCACAAAAGCTTTCTAAACCAAGCGTTGCATTGGTGATGGGACGTTCAGTCGACAAAATTGCTCAGGATGTTTCAAAAATTAAGGGGATTGATAAGGTCCTGATTTGCCAAGCAGATTATTATTTTCCGTTTCGAGCTGAACCTATCGCTAAACTGATAGCCTCTGAAATGAATAATCATCAAAATTTAATGGCTTTAGCTTCTACCACAGGTAAAAATATTATACCTAGAGTTTCGGGAATATGTCGCCAACCCATGATATCTGATGTGGTAAAAATTGAATCAGAGAAAACATTTGTACATCCAATTTATGCTGGTAATGCGCTCGCAAAAGAAACTTTTAAAAATTCCAAAGCGATAATGACGATTCGTTCTACTGCTTTTGAAAAAACCAATGATAAGCAAAATGCTTGTTCAATCGAGACATTACAGCCATTGCCAGATGATTGGCGTTCAAAAGTGCTTAGTGTTGCAAAACGCCATCAGGATGAAGCAGATTTGCAAACTGCAAGAGTTGTTGTATCTGGAGGAAGGGGGCTTGGTACCAAAGAAAACTTTAAGTTAGTCGATGATTTTGCAAGTTCAATTGGTGCGGCAGTGGGTGCTTCGCGCGCTGCAGTCGACGCTGGTTTTGTTGCAAATGATTATCAAGTGGGTCAAACCGGTAAAATTGTCGCCCCAGAATTATATATTGCACTTGGCATATCTGGTGCTATTCAGCATCTGGCAGGGATGAAAGATTCTAAAGTCATTGTTGCTATCAACAAAGATCCTGAAGCGCCAATTTTTGAAATTGCAACATATGGTTTGGTTGGTGATATATTTACCATTTTACCTGAGTTAAAAAGTCAAATAGAAAAGATTTCTTGTTCTAAATAGTATGGAGATATAGATATGTTGGTTGGTGTACCTAAGGAAATTAAAACCCATGAATATCGTGTGGGCTTAACCCCAAGCAGTGTTCGAGAAATTATTCGCGCTGGCGCAGATGTTATCGTAGAAAAAAATGCAGGACTTGGTATTGGAATCGATG
Source organism: Legionellales bacterium UBA4759 (assembly GCA_002403515.1). GTDB lineage: Bacteria > Pseudomonadota > Gammaproteobacteria > Legionellales > Legionellaceae > UBA2653. The sequence goes on from DHHZ01000079.1 coordinate 3,676, forward strand.
ATGAAGGTTATGTTGCTGCAGGCGCAAGAATTGCTGCTAATGCGGATGAAGTTTATGCATTAGCTGATTTAATTGTAAAAGTTAAAGAGCCTCAACCAGAAGAATGTCTCAAACTTCGTGAAAATCAAACCTTATTTACTTATTTACATTTGGCTCCAGATCCTTACCAAGCCAAATTGTTAAAAACATCAGGAACTACCGCAATTGCCTATGAGACTGTAACTCAATCAGATGGTGGTTTGCCTTTATTAACACCGATGTCACAAGTAGCAGGACGTATGTCAGTCCAAGCTGCCGCACATTGCCTTGAAAAAGCTCAAGGTGGTAGTGGTGTTTTATTAGGCGGTGTTCCAGGCGTTGAACCTGGTCATGTTGTTATCATTGGTGGTGGTGTGGTTGGCATGCATGCAGCGCAAATGGCAGTTGGTCTCGGTGCGCAGGTGACTATTTTAGACAAATCCTTGGTTCGTATTCAACAATTACAAAATCAGTTTGGTTCTGTATTGAATACTATCTACGCTACCCAGGAAAATATCGATAGATACGTTCGTGAAGCGGATGCGGTGATAGGTGCGGTATTAATCCCAGGTGCTGCTGCTCCAAAATTAGTGACTAGAGAAATCTTGCGTGATATGCGTCCAGGTTCTGTGGTAGTAGACGTTGCTATTGATCAAGGCGGTTGTATAGAAACCAGTCGACCAACAACACATCATGAACCAACCTATGTCAGCGAAGGAATCATTCATTATTGTGTTGCTAACATGCCTGGAGCAGTTCCCCGCACATCAACATTTGCATTAAATAACGCAACTTTACCATTTATTTTAAGCTTGGTCAGTAAAGGTGTGAAATCAGCTTTATTGGAAGATAAGCATTTCCTCAATGGTCTTAATGTTCATAAAGGCGCGATTACTTGTGAAGCTGTGGCAAGAGATCTCAATGATGAATTTGTTGAAGCAAAAGTTGCTTTAGCAGTTTAAAACCCAAGGGTGATTGAATGTTCATTTCACTCACCCTTATTTCTATTCAAACTAAACAGTTAAAGCTGGTTGTAGGGGTTGCTCGACAGCTTGTTCCTTAGTGAAAAGCCTTTTTTCAATACTTTCGGCGTTTGCAAAAAAACCACCTATACATGCGTTTATTTCAGTGGGTAATTTCTTTAATGATACCACCGCCCATTCTTCAATTTTTTTATGTAAATGAATTTGAATCAAACATTCATGAAGATTGCTCAAGTTTGATTTTAAAATAATATCTTCATTAAATTCACTAACAATTATATAAAGAAAAGGAATTGGCACTCCTATACCAGCTATAAGTAACATTATGCTGAATATAGCAGTTACAATTTCAATGAGCATTAAGTGATAGTGATAAAGACAAAAAACTAGCAATGTTATACAAACTATTATCCATTCCAACATCCATAATATGATTAAAATCGTTCCCCAAAAGTTTTGATTTATTATTACTTGGATAATCTCAAAGTAAGCTATTTCATTGAGCAACAATCCAGCGCCTTGAATTAAGCAGCAAAAATCTACCAGATTAATTATTTCTTCGTCATTAATGAAGTTTTTGGATATCTTCGGAAATGTACCTTTTTCCACAAGTACAAACAATTTTTTTTTAGTATACGACTGTATAAAATAATCGATGATCGGGAGGAGGTGATGGTATTGATGTTTTGGGTTATTTTTAATGTGTTGTTTGAGTAATTTTAAATGATGATGTAATTGTTCATCATGTTGAAATAAACTAATCAATTCAATATGTTTAAGAATGTTTTGTAGTTCTTTGAGAGGCAATTGAGATAGTTTTTCTTCAAACTTCATCAGTTTTAAACGCACAAAATGATCATATTTTTCCTGTAACTTCAAAGATCTAATATATCCACTGACAAAGTACATGATTCTAAAACGAATATCTTGTGTGGTCATGGCTTACCTTTTGTACTGAAAGAATATTTATTATACTAATATTTAATCATTTTGTAAATAAATTAAACAATAATTAGAGTATCCACTAGGGGTGGTTTAAATTAATCATTGCCATTATTTATCAATTCAAGCATGCTTTTGATTAAACTTGAGGAGATGAAAGGATTTCACATGATAATCAATAAAAAATACTACTTTTTTTCAAAAAAAATATTTCTTGCAACATCAAAAGACGATTTTCTTGCTGAAAAAAATAAATTTGTACTCAATATAAACCCCCATTATTTAGAATTAAGCCCACAAGAGCAATGGCTTGTAGTGACAGAAGCATTAAAAACCTTATGGCCCAAAGAAAAATTGCTAGACTTCCAAATTGAAAAATTATCACCCAATCCACCCAATCGAACGATTGTAGAACAGGTGACTAACCTTAGAAAAAACCTTGTTCAGTCTCGTGCAGAGGAAAATTATTTTAAGCAATTAATAGAGTTTATAGAACAAGTTTGGTTTTTAATATCGACAGATAATCCCATATATCGATTAAGTTCAAATCAAAAAAATAAGCTTTATGAAGATGTTAATAAACTAATCATAATAAACCCCGATGGCAAAGAAGGGATCATTCAATTCTATTTATTGATGCATAAATACCGAAATCACAACGATTGGATGCCACGATTACTTGAAAAATATCGATTAGAAGTTATTTTAAAATTAACCCAAGACTATAGCTCACATTATTCATTGGATAACCATATGCGAATGATGCGTCTTTCAACTCGTCATGGCTTTTGGGAAAATTATGAGATGAGTGAAAAAGACACTTTAAGCCCCTTTATTTTTCAAGTTTATGAGAACTATTTTAAAAATAATTTACAAAAATACTATGGGATGTATTTAAATCATGCCATAGAATACTTAATTGATGAATGCATTAAACAATTCGAAGAGCAAATTTTAGGTGCAATTAAAAAAACGGGTTTGAGTTGTTTAATTTATCCCTCGCCACTGCAAGCTTTCTTGTGGAGCAATGAGAAAATAGAAATTTCAATGGATGATTTTCAAGTTTGCTCTGAAATCTTTACCAGATTGTTTGGTAAAGATTGTTATCAAAAATACTTTGCTCAAATCATTGAACAAGGCAATAAGGATATCTTACTCAATCCAAAAAATAAGGTAAGAGCCTTGTTTTATCAACTCATTGAGCAAAAGTTTTTGCAGGAGCGGTATTTAATTTCATTTGACGAAATTTTAGAAACGCCAAGTCTTGAAAGTCAAATTGTATTTCTGGGTGAATATCACTTTGATTTTTATCGAAATTTTTATGTTAACCTGCATTCAAAAAAACAAGTTACTCAAAAGTTTCATGAAAAAGATGAGAGCTTTATCAGGTTTTGTAGCTTTAATTTAAAACATTATCGTCATCATATTATCCTTGTCACTGATGTACGTGTAAAAAAGATAATAGAAAAGATTGTGCTAGAGGCACTCGATGTGGCACTTCATACCCATGGTGTTTTGACATTAGAAAAAATGACTTCTTTGCTCATTCAATTGAAAATACATGCGCATCAAGATTTATTTAATCTATGCTCAAGGTATTATGAAAATCCTGTGATCATGCGAACGCTTGTTTCTTATGATGCTTTTTTGGCATTCAAGTCGCCTCAGTATTCCAAAGATTATTTTACGCAGGGAAAGCAATGTTTTCCAGAAATGAAAGATTTATTTGAAGAAGAGCATTTTCATCAAGGAGACATGGTAATCCTCCCAAAAAATA
>DHHZ01000128.1 GCA_002403515.1 Legionellales bacterium UBA4759
GATTAAGTCTAAACTTCTACAATTTATTAATAAATTTTGCTCTAACGCCACTTGATTAAGCTCAACGCTTTCAATTTGTTTTTCACCAAAACTTCTAGAACTAATTTTGACTTTGGATAGAAATAATTTATTCATTTTTCGAGGTAAAACATTTAAATCAAAATCCCTATTTTCCATTGATAGACTGGAATCTAAATTCATAAAGGATAATATTTCATCTCGCTTATTAAGTTTGAGTTGACTCAGAAGAGATAGTTCACCTGCAATTGCAAATGATTGAACATGTCCTTTAATGATTATCTTATTGATAATATTGAATTGCTCTATAGTCATGTCAGTGGACAGTATGATGTATAACTCATGAATCCTATAAGCATGCAAATAATCATCCAACTCTTCTAAGGTGGTACTTTCATCAATTCTTTCCCAAAAAAGTTCTTTTAGGTATCTAACACCAGGGGATGCTGGTTTATGTTGTAGCAATTTTGGGGCACTCTCGAGCGCTTGTTCAATTAGAACACGGATGTTTTTTGTATCTTTATCGTCACTTTCATCGTCACTGTCATCTTTCTGTAAAAGTTTACCTAATCCAAAGGGGCGGAAATCTATAGGAATTTCTGAATGAAAACCGTCAAACAATTCAGCTAAATCCGTTATTTTTTGGTCATCAAGGATAAAAAATTGTTCTTTGGGTGGCAAGCTTGGTTCCACAAGAGAGCTTTCCAGGTCTTCACGAAATAAGACTTCTGGGAAATTAATTTTTTCATTTTTTAAGTAGCCTTGTCTGAAAGAATATATTTCAAAACCTCTATGAAATAGTTCGTTTAACACAAAGTAAAACTTAACTGCAATCAGAGGGTTAAATTTTTTTAAATGAATTTGCCTTAGAATGATTTTTTTGGGAATTAATTGAACATATTCATCGTCTGTAAAGAACTTGGATGCATTATTCAGATAAGCATCTAAATCAATTTGTCCTGTTTCCCGGTCGGTCAGTTTTTGTTTAGATTGTTTCTTTTGGTAATAAAGCCAATCAGTGTGGCGAATTATCTTCTCAATGTGTTCATTTATAGCGCCTTATCGTAGCATATTAAAGATAAAGTCAAAAGCTTTTAGAGCAAATTTAGAGCTTTTATTCTTATTTTTGAATAACAATGGCGTTATTTTTGATGATATTTTGAAATTCTGCAGAAATACTGGACCAATCAACAATATCTACTCGAAAAGGTAGAGATGATTCTGAAAACTCTTCATTAAGATTTGCTAATTCTCATAAAGTTAAAGGAGTCTTACCCAAAACACATATGTCAAGGTCTGAATGGGTTTTATGTTTTCCAGTCACTCTCGATCCAAAGGCGATGACAGTTCTTGATGAAATATTTTTTTTTAAAATATTTTTTACAATATCAATATAGGTTTGTTCTAGGTGTATTTTAGTCATGATAATCGTTTTCTAAGTTGCTCAATTAAAAATTTGTCTTTCTCTAAGAAGTTAATTGCAACTTGAAACACCATTTCAGCTTTGTTTTGGTCATAAGCATGACTCGTTTGATTTCTTGCCTCTCGAAATGTGAACCATGCATTAACATCTTGTATCAATCCGATTTCAAGCGCAACTCTTAATAGATCACGGTAATTCAATTGATCCACATGTTCTGTGATAGGCATTTCCATTTCTATATATCTTTTGATAGTTTTTATTGATAGCTCAAATGTATATTTAAAGCGTTGTATGCATGCATCACGAACCTCAAGGTCTGTCGGTTCAATTTTAGCTCGGTTTATTCCCTTTTCAAAGCTATTATAGGCATTAATTAAAGATTGGATATTTAGCATAATTTATAAAATATTATTTTAATTTTATTAATTTTCCCACTGCTTGAGATGTTCAATGGTAATTTCTTCGCCAGAAAGTCTTAAGGCTTCATGTGGATTTTTTTCTAGTTTAATCACTGTGGGTGGGGCTATGACATCAAATTGATGCATGATTTTTAATTCAGCAGGCGTATTATTGCTGATGTCAATTTTAATCAGGCGATTAGCTTTGAATAAGGGAGATAATTGTTGGCTAGGCCAAACATTTTTTTCTAGGTATTGGCATGTTGCACACCATTTGGCGGTGAAATATAAAATGACAGGTTTTGGGGTATTATCAATCACTTTTTGGATATCAGCATGATGATGGGTGTGTATTTTTGTTTGACTTACTTTAAAGGGCCATGGCATGGCTTTTGGGTGTCTTATTCCATAGCTAATCCATAATGCTTCAAAAAGAAATAGTGCAACCAGGGTAATCCGCAGTCCTTTTGACCAGGTATGTTGAGATTGGGGTCTTAATAAGTAGGCGGCAATCAAGAAAACCACTATCCAGGGAAAGTAAGCGAGAGTTGTTTCAAAACTGCGTTGAATTAAAAGTGCCGCAACAGCAAATAACAAAATCGCTAGAATTTGTTTGATATTATTCATCCATACGCCAGCTTTGGGAATGAAGTGGCCAGCAGATACTGCAAATACCATCAAAGGAAATCCCATCCCTAATCCCAACATAAATAAAGCCAGTGTACCTTTCCATACTTGTCCAAGTTGAGTGATGTAGGTTAATGCACCCAGTAGTGGTGCTGTAACACAAGGGGATAAGACCAGTAATGATAAACTGCCCATCAATGCAGCAGAGCCATAATGTCCTGATTGCAAATGAGAACGAAAAAGTAGTGTTTTTTCCTGTAAGTTTTGTGGCAAACGAATTTTTACCCACTCTAAGGTAGCCAAGCCAAAATAGGTATAAATGAGTGCCATAACAATCACAATTTTTGGATTTTGCATGATCATGAATAAATTTTTACCCACTTGCGATAGCACAGCTCCTACCAATGCATAACTGATAGACATCCCCAAAACATAAGATATTGCCAATCCAAATCTTTGTTTTTTGGTGTGTTGTTCATTGCCTAAAACGACTTTGGTCATGACAGGTAGCATGGGTAAAACACAAGGCGTGAAAGCCATCAGAGCGCCTAGACCAAAGAAACTCAATAGTACCCATAAAAAAGAATGAGATGCGTTGTATATGAGTTTTTGCGTTTTGGTTTGCGGTGGAAAACAAATGCCTTTGTCACTGCAGCCTTGATAAGTGACTTTAAGCGTGGTGTTTTTTTGAAAAGGAATACTCAGTTGCAAATGATTGCGATAAACATTGTGCCATTGTCCCAGTCTGTCCTGATGTTTGACGGGGGTAGGCCAATTTGGATTTGAATCATTGGATATCTTAATACGCTTTTGATAAAGGAAGTATCCTGGTTGAATTTTCCAGTTGAGTAAAATTTTATCTTGGGACTGTGAAATGTCTAATTGAAATATTTTTTTTGCATCAAGCGAATCAGCAAAAATAGAGGAAAAAAATAAACAACCAATAACCAAAAGAGCAAATTTTTTGAAGGCTTGCATATCAAAATGTTTTCATCATGTTTAAATAGTTACTCTATTGTAAGTTGTGAGAGAAAAAAAAACAATTTTTTTTTGAAGTTGCCCCTTGAAAAATAGATCAAGTTCCCCCATATTGCATGTCATAAGTGCTGTATATGTCAGTACTTCGATTGGTGAAGTTAATTGTATGCAGGAGATTAAAATATGAAAATTCGTCCATTACATGATCGTGTTGTGGTTCGTCGACAAGAAGAAGAACGTACATCAGCTGGCGGTATTGTAATTCCTGACAGCGCTGCAGAAAAACCAAGTCGTGGTTTAGTTGTAGCTGTTGGCAATGGTAAACCTTTAGAAAATGGTGATACTCGCTCATTGGCTGTTAAAGTAGGCGATGTTGTATTATTCGGAAAATATTCAGGCAATGAAGTAAAAGTTGCTGGTGAAGATTTGGTAGTGATGCGTGAAGACGACATCATGGCTGTTATTGAGAAGTAATTTTGTAGCTTGAGGAGATTTACATGGCTAAAGAATTAAAATTTGCAGAAAATGCCCGTCATCAAATGTTGGTTGGCGTGAATGGTTTAGCAAATGCTGTACAAGTTACTATGGGTCCACGTGGCCGTAACGTTTTATTAGAAAAAACTTATGGTGCTCCAACAGTGACCAAAGACGGTGTATCTGTTGCTAAAGAAATTGAATTTGAAGATCGTTTTCAAAACATGGGCGCTCAGTTAGTAAAAGAAGTTGCTTCTAAAACTTCTGATGCAGCTGGTGACGGCACCACAACTGCAACTGTATTGGCTCGTGCGATTTTAGTTGAAGGTCACAAAGCTGTTGCAGCTGGCATGAACCCAATGGACTTAAAACGTGGTATTGATAAAGGTTTAGCGGTCATTATCAAAGAATTACAAAAAATGTCTAAGCCTTGCAAAGACACCAAATCAATTGCTCAAGTTGGTACCATTTCTGCTAACTCTGATGAAGCAGTTGGTGCGATTATTGCTGAAGCAATGGAAAAAGTGGGTAAAGAAGGCGTAATTACTGTTGAAGATGGTAATGGTCTTGAAAATGAATTGTCTGTTGTTGAAGGTATGCAATTTGACCGCGGTTATATTTCTCCATACTTCATTAACAATCAACAAAACATGTCTGCTGAATTAGAGCACCCATTCATTTTATTGGTTGATAAAAAAATCTCTTCAATTCGTGACATGTTACCGGTATTAGAAGGCGTTGCAAAAGCAGGTCGTCCTTTATTAATCATTGCTGAAGATGTTGAAGGTGAAGCTTTAGCTACTTTAGTTGTGAACAACATGCGTGGGATTGTTAAAGTATGTGCGGTTAAAGCGCCTGGTTTTGGTGACCGTCGTAAAGCGATGTTACAAGATATCGCTATTCTAACCAATGGCCAAGTGATTTCTGAAGAAATTGGTAAGAGCTTAGAATCTGCTACTGTTGAAGACTTAGGTTTAGCAAAACGTGTTGTGATTACCAAAGAAAACACCACCATTATTGATGGTGAAGGTAAACCAGCAGAAATTACAGCTCGAATCACTCAAATTCGTACTCAAATGGAAGAAAGTACTTCTGATTACGACCGTGAAAAATTACAAGAGCGTGTTGCAAAATTAGCTGGTGGTGTTGCTGTTATTAAAGTTGGTGCTGCAACTGAAGTTGAAATGAAAGAGAAAAAAGCGCGTGTTGAAGACGCATTACATGCAACTCGTGCAGCTGTTGAAGAAGGCATTGTTGCTGGTGGTGGTGTTGCTTTAATTCGTGCACAAAAAGTATTGGCTGGTTTAAAAGGCGATAACCATGAACAAGATATGGGTATTGATATCCTACGTCGTGCGATTGAATCTCCATTACGTCAAATCGTAACCAACGCAGGTTATGAAGCATCTGTTGTTGTGAACAAAGTTGCAGAACAATCTGGAAACTTTGGTTTCAATGCTGCCAATGGCGAATATGGCGATATGGTTGAATTGGGTATTATCGATCCAACTAAAGTGACACGTACTGCGTTACAAAATGCAGCATCTGTTGCAAGCCTGATGTTAACCACTGAATGTATGGTTGCTGAACTTCCTAAAAAAGAAGAAGCAGCTCCTGCTGATATGAGTGGCATGGGCGGTATGGGAGGCATGGGCGGTATGATGTAATTCATTCCCCAATCTTTCAGAAAACCCGCTTCGGCGGGTTTTTTTATGACCTGAATTGTAGAAAATATGCCCACAGTGAGGATTTATATGTTACAATAGTCCTTTATTTTGATGCAACGAGGCCATAATGAAATTACAGGTAGAACGGGATGATAATGGAAAGATTGTCACCAAAACTCAACCCGAAGTTTTTTTGCCGCGTTGTGCATACTATACTCATTTTCCTTCATTTTTTGATAAAAATAGCGCTTCATACAATACCTATCATCGAAGTGCGCATAAAAAACTAACCAACGTTAAACAAGATAATTTTGCTTTTAACGGTAATCAAACAGAAGTTAAATCGTGCATGAATGCCAAAACAGGAAACTATTTCAATCCATTTCATTTCGCTGATTATCAAAATGCAATTCATCCAGAAGCAAAAGGAGCATCAAAGACACCTAAAGCTTTTTGGTATGACAAACTCTTAGCGTTTCAAAAAAACAATGCCAAATCAGTGGTAAAAGCTATCACCAAATCAGATACTTTAAAGATTAATCAAGATCATGATTATCCTTGTGTTTTATTCTCTTTAAGCCAACCTGGCCAACTAGAAAAAAATGAAAAAATTTGGACTAACTTTGTATCTTTGTATTTCATTGCTATCGCCAATAAATTAGCCAAAGAAAGAGGGCTTAATATTGAAACGATAAGACGTTCAAGTTTTGATACCATTCGTCCAAGTATCGCAGAGTGTGGCAAGAGCTTAAGAATTAGTTTAGGCATGAGCCCGAGGGCCTATCATGAGTGTGTAGTTGACACCATAAAATATTTGGAAAAATTATTCCAAAATTCAGATGTATTCAATATTCCCGCTGATCCACAAAATAAGTTAAACACGGTGTTGGTAAAATACAATAAAGCTAAAACAAAAGCCTCTCAAAAAATTTGTAATGTTCAAGTTAAAAATACTTTGTGGGAGACATTGTGGGCCAATGGCGATAGCAAAAATCGTTCATTTGCAACCCAAATCTTTCGTCGCGAACATGTGGTTAATGTTTTGATTGATGACATCATGATGTCCATGGGCGAGCATTCTCTGGAAAGTATTTTTGCATCAATTGATTTAAAAAAATCCTCTTTTGCCCAGCCGATGGTAAGATTTTTGGAAAATTTTGAATGTGTTAAAGATGTTATCACCACCAAATATGCTAATCTAAAACTTCTGCCATTTGCATGGAATCAAGCTACCCGTTTTAATAACCCAGCATTTTGGACTATGATTCAAGATTTTGGTTCTGCTATTGGCGCAAATCAAGATGAGATTTTAGAACTTTGCCAAAGAAAAAATTTTGGTGAGTTGTATCACTATTTAGAGTCATGGTTGGTCAATTTTAATTTTCATCCACGAAAATACCAAAATGTCGAGGATGGTTATGGTTCTGATTCCGATACTGAAAAAGCATTTGTTATTGGCGACAACTATCAAAATATACATTCTAAAAAATTTATTACTGCAACGGGAATGCGTGCAATTCAATTAAGCTATGCTTGTGCAAAAAAGTTTTTAGAGGACGCGTATGAAACAGATCCAGCCTACATCGAGACCCATGCAGAAAAAATGTATTATGAAACCGATGAAGCTATTCATAATTTTCCTATCCCGTATGCAGTTAAAGAGGCCAGTGAGAATAAAGGTGTACAAAAAAAATTAAATTTCTTTGATTTAAATCATTGCAATGCTCAACAATTAGATGAGCCCAAGAGATTGGTTGAGGTTTCAAAAAAAGAAAGAATTTGTATTTTAGATGTTACATCAGCCACCACTGAAGAAATGTTAAAAAATATTATCTACATTTGGAAAAAAGCACCTAAATTAAGAGTCATTATTCTGGTGAGTAGTGGTTTGAAAAATGAGCAGGCCATGTCTGACTATAATCCCTATGGTTGTATTCGAATATTTTCCAGAGATAAGAAAGACTTGAAGAAAGTTTATAATTATTTGGAAGAATTTGAACAAAAAGCGCAATATGTACATCCAAAAACCAGTCATATTTTACGAAAGAATGCAAAAGATGCGGGCTTTACGCCAACCAATAGAGCTATCCTTTCTGCCAATATTTAATTAGCCTGTATGGAGTTTGATGAAATATTTTCTAATTCAACTTTTTATCCACAAATTCTGTGGATAAAGTTGTTAAAAAGGATGGTATATTCTTTGGAAAACTGAGGTTTGTACCGTTGTTGATAAACTAAGTTCAAAAAGTTACATTTAATCACTATTTTTAATGGCATGTTTTTTTTGGCTTGATATAATAGCTCATTTGTTAAAATCAAATTTTTGTTGAAAAAATGAACTCTCCATATCGTCTGCCTCCAGAATCTTTTAATAATATGGAGTTGTTAAAAGAACATTTTAGACATCTTCATTATTTAAATATTGATACCATATATTTTTATAAAAAGTTTTGTTTTCAATTGCTCAAAAGAGAATATCATCATTCCTTAACGGCATGGTATTTGTTCAATAGAATTGAAAAAATTTTTAAATCTATGTATTTAATTTTTGATTACATTATTCATGAACAAATGCAGGATTATCTCAAAGAATCCCGAGAATTTTGTTACCATCTTGTTTTATTAGCTATTTTGATTTTTTTATTGGTTAAATCCTATGGATTGCATGAGTTGGAAAACCATTTTCCATGGTGGAGCGAAACCATTCGCTTAATCACTATCATGCAAGTTTTAAAATGTGTTTTTAAGGACTACCAAGAATTTGTTGAGTGTATGGGGCTTTCTTATGTCATCATTCGAATGCATTTACGTTTTATTGAACGGCTTCAAAACGCTTTTAAATCATTGCCAACAAATATCAAATATTTAAAATTCGAAAGTAAACTATTAGATTTTCAGATGTCTATCTTCATCGAAAAGTTTTTTGAAATTTATTTATTTAAGTTATTTTCTTTTGCGATTAATCAAGACTATAAGTTTGTCTACGATTATTCCTACCAAACACATAAAATTAGTTCATTTGGTATTATCAATTTATTACTGATGATCCAAAATTTACCACCCTATATGGTATTGGATATCAGTGGTAATCAGTTATTCTCCTTAATGAGCATTAAAAATCGCGATAAATTTTTGTTACAGCTTTATCCTAAAAGAGAACAAATCATTTATCATGATAATGGTGAATCCGATTTGCAAAGGGTATTTTTACCCCTTTTATCACTCATTAAGCAAAAAAATATACCTTATGAAATAGTGATTCATTTAATGACTAATCTTGTCGAGCCACAGGAAATTCGCTATTTGAATGAAAAATATAATCGCTATATTTACGAAAAAGGTGATTTAGATTATTTGTCGGATGAAGATGCTTTCTACCCTTATTACTATTTGTTGACACGCCGAAATCTAACATCTTGTTTTTTGCCACCGTTTCAGGATATATGGCTTGAGGATCCTGATTTTAGGGACACATTGCAAAAACATGATGAAAATTGTTTTGATAATTTATTGATAGAGCATTCCTTGTTTCAGCTTTTAAAAGAGCATCCATTATCCAAAGTAGTCTCTAATCCATCCAAAAAGGCATGATTATTATATTGTTAGTCCATTTATGAGAGAGGTTTTACGCATGGTTGAATTAGAAAAAGTCAAATCAGACCTACTTGCTGGTGATTATCAGACGGTGGTGAGTTACCTCTATAACTGGGCAGAGTTGATTCACACAAGTGGTTTATCGATTGAAGATGTCAGAAAAATTGAGGAATTATTAGAGTTTGCTTTTTTTCATCGCGCTCGTTTTGCCCCTTTTATTCAAGAATTGTTTGAAGTATTGAATTTTACCTTTTTGAAAATGGATACATTTTTTACGAAGAAGAGGTATTTCAGCGATACACCATCACAGATGTTAATGGATTATGTATTTTCAACGCCTCAAATCGCAAGACGTTTGATGACTTGGAATTTAATTCAAAATGCTTTGATTCAAATCATGGAGAATTCATCTTCCAAATATTTTATAAAGATGATGACAAATGTTGAGTTTATTAATTTGATTTGTCAATTTATCCACCCCAACACTTTGGCTTCTTTAGACGGTGAGCCTATTTTATCTCGAGCAATAAAATGGGCAACCGATGAGGCTTTTGAATGTCTGATTGCTAATGGCGCTGATGTTAATGGGAGCCATCGACCCATGGCTAAACAACTACTGAAAAAAAGGGCTTATATTCCTATATTATTTCAAGGTGAAAACCTTACCAAATATTTTTGTGAAGCCACGACTGAATTTTATTCAACGTCTCAAAGAGTTCCCTCAAGAGTTAGAGAGAAAGACATTTCTGAATCGTCTTCGCAAATAGTTATTCAAAACAAAGACGTTGAAGATTTTTCTCCCTTACAGTTGGCAATTCGTGAAGGGAATCTTTCAAAATTATTGATACTTTTAAATCATCCCGATATTGATATCAACATTCAATCTTTATCTTATGGAGAAAAAGATACGAATGGTGATTTTTATCGCAATGTCACACCTTTAATGAGTGCGGCATATTTGGGGCGATTGGAGATGGTTCGGGCATTAATTCTCAAGGGTGCGCAACTTGACAAACCTGATGTTTGTCAAGAAACAGCATTGTTTTATGCTATTCGAGCTCACAACCTAGAAATTTTGGATTTATTAATTCATGCGGGGTGTGATGTGGAATTATTGAATGATAAAAATCAATCAGTGATGGATTTAACTCGCTTATTTGCCTATCATGACATGTACCAATCTTTTGACCGTGTCCAAATGTTTAGAAATGTAATTACAAAAGCGCCGCATTTATTGGGTTCGTTTTTTCATAGAACCAAGCATTATGAAGTTGTTTCTGTCCCAGGGGATGGACATTGCCTATTCCACGCCATAGCCCTTCATGTTCCTCACACCCATGAACAATTAAGAATGATGACGGCTGATTTTATTGAAGCGCATCCAGAAATTTATGCGCCAAGTGTGACCACGGATTTTGCAACCTATGTTCAAAGATTACGTCTTGGTGCTTGGGGTGATCATATTGAAATTGATGCTTTATCAAGAATTCTTCAACGAAGAATTGTGGTTAATTTTACACATCAATTGCTTGAACCCAGAGTTTTTGGTGAGGAATATGGTCAGCCTTCATCTATTGATATTTTGTATAATCAAATCAACCATTATGATGGTTTATTACAAAAGCCATGTTCTCAGAAAGTGTTAGATCTCATGAATTTAATTATCACACTACCTATGGAATTAAGAGATAAAATTGGTTCTCATTTTACCTTAGAAACAATTAAAAATTTATTTGGTAGTTTTAATTTGATGTATCGTTTTTTCAAAGAACATTCTGATTCAGATGCGCATAATCCAAAACCCTCCGTTTAAATGGGGGGGCTTTCATACTCGACCAAAAATGGCATGTTATTGAAACAAAAACCAGGTTTTTTTTGTTTATAAATTTGACTAATAAGATATTTTAGACACAAAATATAGTATAAGTTTATTTTAGGTTCTGAATGATTATGATTATTGAAAGTAGCTTCAAACCCTTATGGTGGCTTAACAACACTCATTTACAAACCTTGTTTCCTTTTATGATTCGAAAGCATTTGAAATTGCCAATGGTGACGAAAGAAAGAATTGAGTTACCCGATGGTGATTTTTTGGATTGCTTTTGGTCGGAACAAGGGATTGCAAAAGATAGACCTTTGATAACAATATTGCATGGCATGGGTGGAAGTATTCAGTCTTCTTATATCTCTATACTTTTTAATGCAATTAATCAGATGGGGTATCGAGCAGTTCTTTTACATTTTCGCTGTTCGGGTGAGGAACCCAATCGTTTGCAACGTACATATCATGCAGGTGATACAGGTGATTTGAATTTTTTTATGAATTATTTGAATGCCAAAGAGCCTCAAACACCAAAATCTATTGTTGGTATTTCATTAGGTGGTAATGTTTTATTAAAGTGGTTAGGTGAGCAGGGCAGTCAAGTTAAAATAGACAAGGCTGTCGCTGTTTCAGTGCCTTTTGATTTTGAAATCTTGGTCAATCGAGTCAATCAAGGTTTTTCAAAAATATATCAAAGGCATATGTTACAAAGACTCAAAACCATGTATGAAAGAAAACGACATTTACAGATGCCTTTTAGTTTTTCTGAACTACAAAATGCTAATACTTTTTGGGATTTTGATGAAGTCACGACTGCGCCGTTGCATGGCTTTCCAAATGCTAAAGCTTATTATCAAAGCAGTAAGTGTGTGCCTTATTTAAAAAATATTCAGGTACCCACTTTGATTATTCATGCGTTAGATGATCCTTTTATGACGCCTGAATGTCTTCCTCAATCAGGTGATTTATCCTCAAGTATTACGCTTGAGATTAGTCAAAAGGGTGGACATGTTGGATTTGTAGCACAAGATAAGCATGTTCAGCCAGTATTTTGGTTAGGGCAAAGAATTCCTGAATTCTTTAAAGATATTTGATTGAAATTTACCCATCAAAAATATGTGCATAAATTTTACATTTTGGATATATGATCTAATATTAATATATAGGGATTAAATCCAATGTGAGGCTTGCATGACTGATGATGGAGAACCACTGCACATCATACCAATTAGTGTGAATTGTGGAAATGATGCAAGTGGTATAGAACAAAATATCAAACAAATTTTAGAATTTAGTCAACCTGATATGGTAACGATTCATGCCCAAGAGGTATATTTTTCTCGAGAACTTGCTAATCTATCAAGTGCTTTAGAAGGTACACCCTATGCTATTGCAAAATTGGAAGAGCGGGTGACCATTACCAAAATGAGTTCTGATGTTTTAGGGCGAAATACTGGAATGTGTAATTTTATCATTTATGATACCAGGAAATTTAATCCTCCAGTTCAAGATACACGTGAAACTGTAAATTTAGCAGCTTTAAAATTGAGTAATAAAGGTGCTGTTATCAATACTGTTACAATACCCCTTAAGGACTCAGAAGAATCTTTGAGAATCAAATTGATTGCAGGTCATCTAGACTCTAACCATAGTGATAAAAGGTTAAGGGAATGGCAAGGGATTCATCAAACCTTATATCCCCGAGCTTTAGACTGGGATGGGTTAGTTTCAACAATTCCTGATTGTACTTTTGGCGGCTTTGATATGAATACTCGCTTCAAAGTTGATAATTTAGATAATCCTTATGTAGGTTCAGGCACTGTTGAAACAAAAACCTACATTGGAACAACTCCTATTGGCGTTGTTTTTGCGCCTGATAGTCCAACATATGATAAACCGTCTCTCAAAGCAATGAAAAAAGGATTAAGATATTCTGAAACTTACTCTTCTTCTGATAGTAGTTCCGAAGAAAGTTTAAGTCGTCCACCATCACCTAGTTCAGTTACACAAATGCCAGAAGAAAGTAGTAAAAGACCTGGAGAGGTTGATATGGGTATATTAGATGTGGTGTTTAGCATGACTGGTCAAGAAAAGGTTGTGGCACCCAGTACAACTTGCGAGATTATACCTTTTGATTTAACAACCAAACGAGATCATTGTGCGGTGATTGGTCCTACGATGAGTTTTTTACCTTATATTGATAGCTTTGCTAAAGTTAAAGCTCATGTACTCAATTATCTTAAACTCTATGATCAAGGTGCAAAATTAACTGGTGAACAAAGTATGTTTGAAGAGCTTAATCGTTTGTTGTCAACGGAGCAAAATCCTCAGGTGCAAAAAGCCTTATTATTACAATATTATAATGATTATGTATCTTTAACCCCTCGTTTAAATTTGAGTCAGCAGTTAACAGATAGAACACCTCCCAAAATGAGTTTTTTTTCTGCTCCAAAACCCTCAGATTGGAGTTCAGATGAAGAAGAGGTTCTCAATCCTTTGCATAAAGGCTCAGGAAAAAGATAAAAATAATTTCCCAATTTCCAGCAAAATTAAAAATCTCTTCTACACTTAAAATAATAATAAAAAATCTGCAAGCGAGGTTCAGGATGAACAAGGTATGCAGTTTGATAAAAAAAGAGCAA
Source organism: Legionellales bacterium UBA4759 (assembly GCA_002403515.1). Lineage (GTDB taxonomy): Bacteria > Pseudomonadota > Gammaproteobacteria > Legionellales > Legionellaceae > UBA2653. The sequence goes on from DHHZ01000128.1 coordinate 13,644, forward strand.
CAAAAGCAAGAAGAGAAACGATTTCAACACTTCTTGTTTGTTCAACAATTAAGCTTAACTATTTTCCAAGATCATATGCAACAAAAGCATTTTGAAATACAAAAGAAAAGACGTCGACTTAAATTACTCATGCTTAAATATAAAAAGTATTTAGCTAAAAAGAGAAAACATCAAAAACATAAAAAACATCAAAACCATGCTGACGTGTCCTTAACTCGTTTTAGTATGTTTGCCAACTTAAACAGTGATAATCCATGTCATACGCCCAAATTGAGCTATACTTAACAATGAGAAGATTCAAAAGGATATGAAAATGAAAGAGATGAATAAATCCATGAATAAATTGCTAGCCAATTTTTATTCTTTGTTAATAAAAACACAAAACTATCATTGGCATGTTCGTGGTCCTCATTTTAAAGAATTGCATGTTTTTTTTGAGGAACAATACACCCAGTTGTTTAGTTTTGTTGATTTAGTTGCTGAGAGAATTGTGACCTTGGGCTTTAACGCGCCGGCAACATTGAAAGAGCTGATAGAGCAACGTACCCTACATGATGGAAAGTACGATATTTCTGCATTTGAGATGGTTTCTGATCTCTTAAAAGATTATGACACCGTCATTGATAATATTTACGAATGCATCAATATCTGTAAGAAAAATGACGATGAGGGTAGTGTGACCTTCCTCACCGATATTTTAGTCAATACTGAAAAAATGGCTTGGATGTTGCGAGCCACCAGCAGTGGCTTTTAATTCATCAGTAAAGGGTTGCCTCTTTCTAACCACTCTTTGCGATCAGATGCTCTTTTTTTGGCAAGCATCATGTCCAACTGACTAAGGGTTTGTGCTTCATCCTCCAAGGTCAGTTGTACCAGAGTGCGGGTATTGGGATCCATGGTGGTTTCTCGCAGTTGCAGAGGATTCATCTCGCCTAAACCTTTAAAGCGTTGGACCTGAACTTTACCAGTTTTTTTCAGGTTTTTTTGCATGATTTTATCTTTTTCGGCATCATTTTGAGCGTAAAAAACTTGCTGACCAATGTCTATACGATACAGAGGTGGCATGGCAACATAAATATGTCCTTTACTCACCAGTGGATGAAAGTGTTTGTAAAATAATGCGCAAAGCAGGGTTGCGATATGCGCACCATCTGAATCGGCGTCAGCCAATATACAAATTTTCCCATATCGAAGACCTTCAGTATTTTTTGATCCTGGGTCTACGCCAATAGCTACAGAGATATCGCGAATCTCTTGCGAGCTTAAAATTTGATGGCTATCGACTTCCCAGCAATTTAATATTTTTCCGCGCAGGGGAAGAATTGCTTGAAAATCTTTAAATCTTGCTTGTTTGGCCGAGCCTCCCGCAGAGTCTCCTTCCACTAAAAACAATTCGGTTTCTTCAACATTTTGAGAAATACAGTCGGCCAATTTACCAGGCAATGCCGGGCCTTGAACGAGACGTTTTCTCGATACTGTTTTTGATTGTTTTAGGCGTTTTTGTGCTTGTTCAATACAAAGTTGTGCAATGACCTCACCTTGCTGACGATGTTGATTGAGCCAAAGACTAAATGCGTCTTTGATTAGGTTTTGCACCAGACTTGTGACATGGCGACTACTCAAACGTTCTTTGGTTTGACCCGCAAATTGAGGATCATGGCATTTGATAGATAAGATAAAATGACAACTTTCCCAGATATCATCCGCGGTGAGTTTAACGCCTCGTGGTATGAGGTTTCGCAATTGGCAAAACTCATTCAGGGCTTCAAAAAGACCTGCTTTTAAACCATTCACATGAGTTCCACCTAAGATGGTTGGAATCAAATTGACATAACTTTCTTGTAAAATAGGTTCATGAAAAGGTTGCCAAGTGATGGCCCAACTGACACTACCATCAGCTGTTTCCAAATCACCACAAAAAGGTGGGTTAGGCAATAGTGGTTGTGGTACATTTTGTTGAAGATAATTTTCAAGACCAGCTTGATAACACCATTGTTGCTGAGTGTTATGAATTTTATCTGTTAATTCAATGGTCAGTCCTGGGCACAAAACAGCTTTTGCACGCAATAAGTGTTCTAGGGGTTTGATGGCAATGTTGTGGTTATCAAAGTATTTTGTATCGGGCCAAAATCTGACAGTTGTGCCAGTTTTGCGAGCGGGCCCGGGCATTTCAGACAAATCAGAAACACGAGCCCCATGTTCGAAACTCATTTGATAGGTTTTTTTATTGCGCAAAATCGTAACTTCTAAACGCTTAGACAAGGCATTGACAACAGATACACCAACACCATGCAAACCACCGGAATATTTATAGTTTTGTTGTGAGAACTTGCCACCAGCATGAAGACGGGTCAAAATAACCTCAACCCCTGAAATACCCAATTGAGGATGCATGTCTACTGGCATCCCACGGCCATCATCAGACACTTCAAGTGAACCATCATCATGAAGAATGACAGAAATGAATTTGGCGTGTCCTGCGAGTGCTTCGTCGACACTATTATCAATGACTTCTTGAAGTAAATGATTGGGGCGTGTGGTATCTGTATACATACCTGGTCGGCGTTGTACAGGTTCTAAACCACTCAATACCTCAATATGTTCAGCAGTATAGTTTGTTGAGCTCATTATTTTTGTATCATGAATATTTTTGCATATCTTACCATGTTGCAGTGGTTTTGGTAATGTCTTTTAAAAGGTTTGCTTAGCGATGATTTTGCGTAATGATTTTATCCAAGTGATTGGAGAAATTTTGTATTTCTTTAGCTGTGAGTTGGCCTGTGCCGCCTGAAATCATGCCACTACTTCGCAATGATTCATTCAAGTTTCGCATGGCCAATACATGTTTGATATTTTCTTTGGTGTATAAAGTGCCTTTTGGATTAAGCGCAAAGGCATTTTTAGCAATGACCAGATCAGCTAAAATAATATCGCTTGTAATCACAAGGTCTTTTTCAGAGCAGTTTTCGACAATATACAAATCGGCTTTATCAAAACCTGCACTCACAACAACTCTTTGAATGAATGCTGAAGCAGGGATATTGCTAGGATGATTGGCGATAAATAATAAAGGTACTTTTCTTTTTATCGCGGCACGAAATAAAATGTCTTTAATGGCTTTGGGACATGCGTCGCCATCTATCCAGATGTTCATGATTTTACCAATATTGTAAATAAGTATTCTAACGTTTTCCACAAGGCTTGTGCAAGCCTACTATCCAAATAAGCATGACTGTTGCTTGTGCTATGTATATTGTTGCTGTATGATTTTTTCATCTTTCAGGCTTGTTTTTGATATGAGTTAGTTGTGTATAAAAATTCTCTTCGCATAGATATAGATAAATTGGTCGACTTGGCTGGAAAAATTTATCATCTTCTTGAAACTAATGAACAAAATTTATTGCATAGCTGTATGCTAGAATTGGGGCATTTCGATGTTATGCAACTCAATATCCTGGTTAGAAAAAGAGTTTTGCGTTATATGATTTTGGATAAGAATCACACGGAGTTTCAGTCTTTGTGGTCGGAGTATCAAGTGTTATTTCGTGGTCTTTATCGAGATTTTCATGTGCGCCCCCAAAGTCCAATGAATGATGAGCTTTTTGCCAGTCGAGAAATCATTGAGGATGCCATGGAAGAAGTTACAGAAAACAACGCATTTAAGCATGTTTTTTTACAAAAAGCTTACCAATGTTTCGGTGTCGATTTTAAACCAATTAAAACTTCTTTGCCGGAGATATGTTTATTTGCATCAGAAAACCCTGATGACTCTCATGAAGATGAAACGACTCAAAGCAACTTTGAAGAATCAGAAGACTCCAGCTCGCATGTCTGTTGTATTATGTAGCGAGTCGTAAAATTTAGGCTTTGGCTTTGGGTAATTCATCCCAGCGTGTGGTGTAGGCAGGCGAACGTTGTAATGATTTCATCTTCCATTGCATGGTTTTTCCCTCAGCTGCAAGACGAATGCTATGGCGACCATATTTTTTTTTAATATCGTCAAACAAACACATGAGTGCTTCTGAATTTTTTGGGTAACTGGTGTCAAAAAGTGATTGTTGTCTTTGATAAAGAATTTGCGGAAAGGCGACACCTACTTTGTGATAATGGTGGTTTTTTTTAAAAATACGCGCCAAGGCTTTTTTGGCCGCATCGGTAATAATACGAATATCGTCTGTGGGTTCTGGTAATTGAATTTGACAATGATTGGCGTATTGTGGGCGATGTTCTTGAAATGGGTTGGTGCGAATAAAAACATCAATCAGTGCCACAAACCCTTGCTGTTGTCTTAATTTTTCTGTAGCTCTGGCGCAATGATGACTGATTGCTTGAGCAATGATTTCTTGTTCAGTTTGGCAGCGTCCAAAGCTTTTACTGGCAACAATTGATTTTTTTGCTGTTGGTGGATTGAGTTGTAGGCAACTGATACCTTGAAGCTCTAAGGTTGTTTGCATCAACGGTAGACTGAATTGTTGTCGGATAAAATGAGCCGATTGTTGACTTAAATCCAGTGCGGAATAGATGTGTAAATCTTTGAGTTTTTTGGCCCACTGTCTGCCAATCCCCCAAATTTCTTCAATTGGTATTTGTTCTAACCAGTGTTTTTCTTGATAAATGGTAAACACTGTTTTTTTTCGGCTTTTTTTAGCAAGATAATTGGCAGCCTTGGCGAGTGTTTTACTGGGACCGATGCCAATAGATGTGGGTATGCCAACATCTTTGAAAATTTTTTCTCTCAGATGAAGACAAAATGTTTCATGTTGGTCTGGGGGGAGGCTTTTTAAATTTAGAAATGCCTCGTCAATGGAGTAGATTTCAATATCAGGCCACTGCGCTTCAATGGTTTGCATGACTCGTGCTGATAAATCACCGTATAATGTATAATTGGATGAAAAAACATGAATTTGATGTTTTTGACACCAGTCTTGAATTTGAAAATAGGGTTGTCCCATTTTGATGTTGAGATCTTTGGCCTCATTCGAGCGTGCAATGACACAGCCGTCATTATTAGAAAGAACAATGATGGGTTTATTGGCCAAGTCAGGACGAAATAAACGCTCGCAACTGGCATAGAAATTATTACAATCCACAATCGCAAACATTATGGGATTCCTGCACTATGGATGACATGTGTGACAACACCCCAGATGACAAGTTCTGAGTTTTCGGTAATATCGATGATGGGGTAGTTGGGGTTTTCAGGCACAAGTTGGACTTTCCCATGTTGATGATACAAACGTTTAACCGTGAGCTCTCCTTGAATAGCTGCAATGACAATTTTACCGTGAGTAGGGGTTAGACTTCGGTCGACAATCAATAAATCCCCTGATTGAATATGAGCACCAATCATTGAATCCCCCTCGGCTTTTACAAAAAATGTTGCGGCAGGGTGCTTGATTAAATGTTCATTTAAATCAAGATGAGCTTCAATATAGTCATCGGCAGGCGAAGGAAATCCGGCTTGCACACGACTGCTATACAAAGGACAGTATTGCGTACCTTTGGCGAGAAAGTGTTTGACGGCATCGAGTTGAGATACTGGAACACGTATCGGTTGTGTCGGCTCTCCCCATTGATTGCGTCCTTTGGGACGGCCTGCGCCATCTCTTTTTCCACCATGTGTCATATGCATTATTTTTGATAAGTGTACATAAATCAAATATAGATCAAAATGAAAAAAATGCAAAGCTTTTAATTGTATTGAAATAGTTTAAAAAAAAATGTTAATTTAATTAGATACTATGTGACTAGAGAATAAACTTGAATAAATTATTAGGGCTTATAGTGTGTTCATTTAGTGCTTTTTCAGGAACAATGGGTGATTTAAATGAGCAATTTAAGCCTTATGTTGGGCTTTTTGGGGGCGTTTCCGGGGCAAGGTATTCCAATGCTTCTCAATCGGGTGTTGCTTATGGCTATGTAGGGCAATTATTTCCAGGTCAAAATACGCCGACCAATGAAAACTATGATTTATACGTTAATGTGAGCGGTCAGCAAAAATTCAAAACAGGCGGGATTGCCGGCGCTCATATGGGCTTAAGCATGCAAAATTCTTTTTTAATTTCCCCGACATTTGAATTAGAAGGATTTTATTTGGGTTCTCAATTGTCTGGTATTTTATCAAACTCTTTATTGGAGCCGGCTGTTTTAAGACCAGAAGGCACTGCCTCAGCTTCACATAGCATTTCAGCAGGTCTTCATCAATTTAATAACCAATTCAATTTAAATCCAGGATTTTTATTTGCCAATGCCAAGTGTGATTTGAATTTTTTAAAAAACGCCATAGCAATGCCTTATATTGGTTTTGGTATTGGTTTGGCTTTTAATCGTTTATCTGGCGCCAATTCAGATTAAATCGCGCCATACAATGAAGATGTGAATCATTTTAATACGAGCACAAGTGATATGGATACGGTGCTTTCTGGACAACTTCAAGCAGGCTTACACAAGAAGTTATTCGATAATTTTTCGGTATTTGCTGAATATCGATATTTATACGTTGCACCAACATCTTATACGTTCGGAAATACCTATTATCCAGGGTATCATAAGGATACCTCAAAATGGCAATTGAGTCTTAGTTCCATGAATTTTCAAGTCGGCGTGTTTGGTGTAAATTATATTTTCAACACTTAATCTGAGTGTATTTTAATACATTCGACGATATTTTTATCATTGCCAATAAAAATATTTGCCATTTAAAAAAAACAATCATAAAATCAGCAGCACTCAGGTGATTCATCTTGTCCGGCTGATAAGCATATGAATGGAGGTCAGATGCGAGTACGGTGTGCATGCATTATTTTTGCGAGCCTAAAGTACTGGTGAGACCGCCGCCTTAATTTTCCGAGCCCGGGACAAGTCGAATCATCTGGGTTTTTTTTTCTTCCTTAACTACATACAAGAGTATTGGTTTCTTTTGGTCCTGATGCCGTGATAATGATACGTGTTAATTGATTCTCCATATAATAAAAAGGCAGTAATTCTTTTTGAATAATTCGAACTGAACTTGCTTTAGCGCCGTTTTGGATGGCTTTTGATTTGGCTTTGCCCTCCAGTTTCTCAATAATTGCCTGTTTATGTTCAGCTAAGCTACAAACCTCATCCACGGTTGCAGATATTTCAGCAAGTGCTGCGCCATAGGCATTGGCAACTGCAAAGTGCATGGGTCTTTTCATGTTGGGCAGGAGATGATGATGCACAATTAACCCAGCACCGCCACCAACCAATAAAATAGGGTAGTTTTTAACTTGAATGATTTTATCGATTTGTTGTTGGAGTGTCTCCATGAGCTGAGCCATTATCATTTCTGCCTTTTCTACACCCAGTTGCAAAAATGGCAGTTGAGTTTGTAAAACATAGGCGGCATCATGTAAACAAAGTTGATTTCCACCAAAAGTTAAAGCCTGGGTAAACAAATCAGCGCCAAGGCTTTCTGGACCAATTTGTATTTTTGTATTTTGAGTTTTTATTTGACTACCACCACCTAGGGCCAATACTTGTATTTCAGGAAGCATATAATCGGTTTGAATACCTGCAATTTTAGCCGATTCAAATGAATATCGAGGAAAACCATTTTCAACAACACCAATATCGGTAGACGTGCCACCTATATCCACAATGACAGCTTGATTCAATCCTGCCAATTTACAAGCGCCTATCAATGAATTGGTGGGGCCTGATGCGATGGTTTTGATGGGAAACTCTAAAGCTTCCTCAAGAGTCATTAAACAGCCATTATTTTGGGTAATAAAAAGAGGGGCTGTAAAACCTAGTTGGTGAATTTGTTTTTGTAAATTCAATAACTCAGCGGAAAGACTACCCTGAAGACAAGCATTTAAAATGGTATTGTTTTCACGATTGAGAAACCCTAAACCCCCGATTTGATGAGAAAGACAAACAGAAAGCTTTTGATTGGCCACTTCTTCAATAATATTTAAAACTTCCAATTCCTGCTCTGCATATAAAGGCGAAAAACACCCAACAACAGCAATGGATTCAGCACCCTGAGCACATAACTTTTTGAGCCCATCCAAGACTTCATGTTTAGACAAAGCACCCATGGCGCGTTTATTATATTCAAATCCCGCATTCACATTGACAAAATCAACCAAAATCTTTTCTTTGAGAGATGCTGGAAAATGATATGCTGGGGGCATGTCGGGTTGATGAGCCGCAAGACGTAAAACACCGACTTTTTTTAAATTTTTTTGTTCCAATAACGAATTGATGGCTATAGTCGTGCCGATATGAATGGCTTGGCAATACTTGGGATTTAAATCTTGCCCGATAAGCTTTTGAATCGCTTGAATAATCGAATCATTCAATGGTTTTTGGTGTACTTGTTTATGTGATTTAATGATGGATTGTTTATCATCAACAACCACCAAATCAATGTGAGTCCCACCAATATCAATTCCAATAATATAGTTCATAATTGCTCCGCTAAAGTAGATGATAAAAATTGTTTAAAATGTACATGTTGGCAATGCTTGGGTTGTTTCCAAAAGTCAGGCGCCTCTAGGATGTACACTTCTATTTCTAGACCATAGCGAAGTGCATCGGTGCTCAGTGGTTTTTGAGTTTTCTTTTCCATGATGACAATAATATCAGGGCTGCCATCTGTAATCGTTTGATTTTGTTGGATATACAAATATTCATTTTGGAAATGAATGGAATACATATCGTTTTTGGATTGAATTTCTACTTCGCCCATTAAAAAACCATGGTTCATCTCATGGAAAACATTTTTTATCATCCCATCGATGACTTTACGTCCATGGTTTTTAGTTTTTGCCAATTCCAGGCAGCGTGAAAGGCTGCCTGGTATGACATAATTTGAATGCGCATGGCCTTCAAATAAAAATGTTGCAATGATGGCACTTGAACCAAAATGAACAACCGAAGCTCTAATTAAATCCTCAACCAAATCTTGGGTTTGTAAATCCAGGGTGATGAGATTGCCCAAATGACAAGACAAATAAGTTTTCGGATTGGGGGCGTTTAATACGGCAGGCTTACACATGTTGATTTTTGGAAAAGCTCGACCAATTAAGTCTGCATCTAAAATCGGCAGCTGATGTTTTAAAGCAAGTACAAAAGGTGTTAAAGCATTGCAACCGCCAATTTCAGCAGGCATTAATACAATTTCTCGATTGGGATAATCCTGCTGAATTTTCTGAAGGATTTTATCAAAACAAATTGAATTGGGCAGTCGTTCCAAAGCAATCAATGGGGCCCCTACAAATGCAATCGGCACAACCAAGTGTTTTGTGTGAAGTTCATCAACAGAAATTAAAGAAATCGATTGATGTTTATCAAAAAGATAATGAACATAATCTTGTAGAATTTTGGGGTGGCCTCCGCCACCAGAACCCAAAACACTGGCCCCAAAACAAATAGACTCTAAATCCTCTAAAAATAGTTTTTTCATGCTTATCTCCTTGTGTAACTCATCAGTTGATTCAAATGATTTTCTGTTTGAGTCAAATGATTATGTTTTGGGGTTGAACCAATATGAATATGTCGAATATTCACGATAGGCAATTGATTTATCTTCATATCGTGAGATAGTCCATAAAATTTTGCCAGTGTATTTAAATGCGCATAATTTTCGAATAAACACTCATCCAAATTGATATGGGTGTTAGAAAGTGTTGGGCAGTTGCTCATAGGGATGTCAGGGAAATCTTCTTGAAATACAGCCTGATTTTCAATTTTTATTTTTACCGGTACAGGTGCATGTGCTGCAGCACACATTAAAATAAGTTTCTCAATCGCAATAGCTTTAAAGTCATTTAAAAATTGCTCAATATCCATCTGACCAAAACATGCTTCAACCTGTGGTGAAATTGCAATTTTGCGCTCTATATCCATGTTGATGTATATGGCAACATTGGGATTCAAGGCGGGGATTACTTGAAATTGGTCCTTTTGAAACTGGTAATACAAAATAATGGGTTCACTGACTTCATTGACTCTTAGATTCAGTGCCAATATACCGGCTGTTTTTTTGAGTTGATAAAGCATAATACTTGTCGAAATAAAGGCAGGAATCATTTGTATTTTTTCTTTTCTACTTTGTTTTGTAAAAAAGTTGAGAGTGTTCATCGAACTGT
>DHHZ01000047.1 GCA_002403515.1 Legionellales bacterium UBA4759
ATGAATTCTTAAGGCATATTTTTTGCCCCCCATAATGTCAATTTTAGCCACACCTTCTAAATTACTTAACTGCGGTTGTATAGAACGAATGGCATAGTCAGTCATGTTTTGTGGGCTGAGTGAGGAACTTTGCAAGCTGATATACATCAAAGGTGTTGCTGAATCACTTTTTTTCTCAATCACGGGTCGAAGAGCACCAGGTGGCAATAAATTCGAGGTTTGTTGAACTTTGTTGATGATATCCAGTAACACGGTTTCAGAATTGGCATTCAGACGTAGGTGGCAGGTTATGGTGCTAAGATTGGGCTGGCTTGATGATTTAATATAATCAACACCTTCTGCACTGGCAATAGCAGTTTCGATTGGAGTTGTTATGAGCCCGGAAATGGTATGTGCATTTGCGCCAGGGTAGGTGGTATTGATGGTAATAACCGCGGTGGTTAGTTGTGGAAATTGTCTTATCGGCAGTTTTAAGCAGGAAAAAATACCAATACAAAAGATAAAAATATTAATTGAAAGACTCAATACAGGACGTTTGAGAAAAGTATCGGTAAAAGCCATTATCTATCCTTTAAATATTTTTTTGTAGTTGTATCAGTTGTCCATTTTGAATTTTTTGGGTACCTGCATCAATAATCCAATCCGTTTGTTGGATACCAGAGGTGATGATGGATTTTCCCCCAAAGTTTTGTGACAGTTTGATGAGTTTTTCAATGACTTGGTAAGCTTTATGTTTCGCAGAGTAAACAGCAGTCATGACAAAAGTCCCCTTGGGAGATGAAACCAAACATGAGCTCGGTACAGTCAATAGGTTTTGAGAGGAAGATACGGGTATTTTTAATTGAATAAATTGCCCGGGTATAAATGCCAAATCATCATTGGAAATTTCGGCTCGAACTAAAATGGTGTGCGCCAATTGTTTTGAAACAGGTTCGATAGCAACAATTTTTGCTTGGTTATTTGATTTGAGTTTAATGAAATCACCTGCGTGAACGTGGGAAAAATATTTTTCAGGCAAATGAAAGTCGATGTACAGTGGCTTTCTTTGAATCAATTGCACCAGGTCTTTTTGACCGGGTGATATATAAAGCCCGGGGTATAAATTAGGAATTCCAATAGTACCTGCAAAAGGAGCGCGGATTTTTTTGAGTTCCCATTGAGCTTTGGCCTGATGATATGCCGCTTTGGATTTTTCAAGACCGGCTTGGCTTTCTAGAAATTGAGTTTTAGAAATATTATGTTTTTCCCAAAGAAGCATATATTGTGCATGCAATTTTTTTTGTAATTGATATTCAGCCCATTGAAACTTTTTTTGGGCTGCCTCAACTTTATCATCGAGTTGAACCAGCAATTGGCCTTCACGGATTTCATCGTTGGCTTCAAAAAAAATAGATTTTACTTCCCCGCCAATAGATGGAGATAATTGAACCATTTTAAGGGCTTTAAACTCACCAACCGTATGGTAATTTTTGGTAAAGTTTACGGGCTTGGGGTGAATGGCATGAACATAGGGTTTTTGTTGGGTAAATTTTGAAATGAAATAATTAACAACAGTTTTTTTTGACACATAAAAGATAAATATTAATAAACTAAATCCAATACAAATAAGCAGTGTTTTTTTTTCGGGTTTAGATAAGTGCATGGTTTGTTAACATTTTAATTCAAAAAGTGAAAGTATCTAAACATACTTCTTAAAAGCTGACAAGCCGAAAATCTCGTGATTAAAGTTTTGGATAATTTGTCTGCAGGAGCACCAATGACAATGTTCTTTTTTTGATTTTATTGATTGACATGGCTCACTACAATTCATATTATCGGCACTCATTATAATTAATAATAGATTTATCGACATGAGAACCAAATTGATTGAAAAATCATCAAAGGAATATACTTTGAATCGAACCTCCACTGTTGCAAAAATTCACCAAGCCATCATTAAATCAGATACCGTACGCAACGCTTCAAAAAAATTGGGTTTGGCTGATCCGATTATTCTTGCCAGCCATTTGGGTAAATTTATTTTAGATGGGAAAATTTTAGACTTTGATTCATTCAAAGAATTAAGCGTTGAGCGCGCTAAAGTTATTTGGGGTCATAAGTATGCGCAACCCTTGTCAGCACCAAAAATTAGGATGGCATATTACTCTGCTATTCACATTTATGAGGCGGTAAAATATTTTGATACGATTCGAGTGGCTGCCTCAAATTTAGGGGTACGTGATCATTCACTGGCGCGTTTTATAGAAAATTTTTCATACGAAAATAAGAAATTAACATTTAAAAGATTAAAGTCACTGAATTTGACGCATGAAGAATTGGCTTTGATTTTCATTGAACACGAGCCATTGATTGATGGAGAACCAAGATGCAACTTAACACCTGAAGTTGTCATTAATTTTTGGGGAGAGGAGAGGGAACTAAGCCAAGATATGAATTTTGATCTGTTGGCAGCGAAATTTGAAAATCACTTTGTCAATAATAGTATTTTAGAATACAGTTTTTTTACAAATAACTATGACTCGGAATCTATCATATTGACGAGTGGAATGGTCAAAGATTTATAAGAATTGGCCTCATTAAAGAGGCCTATGATTAATATCGTTTATAGGGAAGAAATTTACCCGACATGGTAATTTTTACCCTATCACCATTGGGGTCTTTTTCTCGTTGCAAATCCATCTTAAAATCGATAGCACTCATAATGCCATCCCCAAACTCTTCATGAATTAATTCTTTGAAAGTCAAACCATAGACATTAACCAATTCATAAAATCGATAAATTAAAGGGTCAGTAGGAATCGCCGTTGGTAATGAGCCTTTGTAGGGTGTCACCATCAATAATTGAGTTTCTTCTGCATTAAGGCCAAAAATTTTTGCGATTTTATGAGCCTCTTCCTCATTGAAGCTCATCTGACCTAAACATGCAGCTGTCACCCACTCTTTTGAAAGACCAACTTCCTTAGCGACTTTGTGCCACTTAATATTATTGTTTCGTTTTACCGATAGAATTTTATAAGTAACGTCTTCTCTGTTCATGGTGGAGTAGCCCCCTAAAAA
>DHHZ01000021.1 GCA_002403515.1 Legionellales bacterium UBA4759
ATCTAAGGGCAAATGATTAGGAATATGGAGGACATAATTTTCATTGACCACAATTTTTTGGGAATATCCACCATAAGTAGGCGTGATGCCATCGCGCTCTAAATCATTATAGGTGCTTGTTCTTCGCTCATGGCAATATTGTTCAAGTGAGTTTTTACAATTGTCACATGTCCTACATGAATCGACAAAACATCCAACACCAACTTTATCACCTATTTTAAATCGAGAAACATGGGAGCCAACTTCTTCAACAACGCCGACAATTTCATGACCTGGAACCATTGGAAAAATACCCCCACCCCAATCGTCATTTACTTGGTGGATATCTGAATGACAAATCCCGCAATAAAGAATTTTAATCAAGACATCATCTTCTTTGGGGTTTCTTCTTTCTATGGAAAAAGCTTGTAATTTCTCATTGGGTTTTAATGCAGCATAAGCTTTTACTAGATTTGTCATTATTTTTTCCTCATGTTTAACAAATTTTAAGTTTCATTCCAGGTTTAATTTGTCTGGGTAAAACATTAGGATTTAATCTGCTTAAGTACATTGGGCTGATATGATGAACTTGCGCAATGTGATTAAATGAGTCTCCTTGTTTTACCACATAAAATGAATTGCCATTGGTTTGTCGCCAAATCATTAATTTCTGCCCAGGCGATAAATCATTTGAGCTTAGGTGATTCCATGAACGGATATCAGTTGAGTTAATTTGATATTTGTGACTGATGGCCTCTAAAGTTTCATGGGCTTGGACAATATGTAAAATCTTATATTGTTTTGGATTGATGGCTTGCACCGAGTGAATTGTTTTTTGGACTGGCATGAGCTGAGGTTTTAAGCTTGGTATATTTAAAAGCATGCCAGGTTTTAGCTTCATATTCTCTAAATGATTAATTTTAGCAAGTAATTGTGATTGTGTATGATAACGATATGCAATACTCGATAAGGTGTCTCCAGATTTAACCAGGTAATGCTCAAAACTTGCTCTGATATTGATTGGGGTATTGGCAAGATTTCTTGAGAATTGTTCAGCATTTTTAACGGGTATTAATAATTTGGGATGATTGGGGGAGGTTGCCCAATGATTGAATCCTGGATTGAGTTTCAGTAATTCTTGATAGTTAACACCTGCTAACTTTGCTGCTTGGTTTAAGTCAATTTGGCCATCGATATGAACTTCTTTAAAAAAAGGTTCATGAATAACATAAGGTAGCGTGACATGATATTTCTCAGGATGGGCGATGATTTCAGCTAAAGCAAGCAGTCTTGGTACATAGACTTGTGTTTCGTGCGGTAAGTCCAAATACCAAATAGAGCGCTCAAAACTAGGTCTTTGATTCATCAATCGCTTGATGGTTCCTTCACCACAATCGTAGGCAGCAATGGCAAGCAACCAATCTCCTTTAAAAAATCGATTGAGATGTTGAAAATAATTTAATGCAGCAGTGGTTGAGGCGTTAATACTTCGGCGACCATCTACCCACCAATCTCCCTGGACTCCAAGGTGTTTTCCAGTTTGAGGCATGAGTTGCCAAAGTCCTGCAGCCCCAGCGCCTGAATATGCAAATGGATTGTATGCACTTTCTAGCATAGGAATGAGGGCAAGTTCTCCTGGCATATTTCTTTTTTGAATTTCAGTAATAATATGATAGATAAAAGGTTTGGCTTGGGTGAGTTTATAGAAATATTTTGGATGTGAGATAAGCCAATGAAGTTGTTGTTGAACTTCAGGCTGATTTAGTTGATGATCTAGCGAGAATTGTTGTCTAACAACCCCCCAAGAGTCATTCACGGGTTGAGCATCAACTCTTATAGACAGCAAAAAAAAGAGCAAGAATACGCAACTTATCGTTAATTTGTTTATTTGTCGTATTATATGCATTAAAACATTGTAAACGATATGATTTTAAAATCAAATTGATTTTTGTATAATTTATTCGACTGAAAAATGTTAATTAACTGAGTGGGGGTTCATGTTTCTTGAAGAGTTCTTAACCAAAATAAAGCAGGGAATCTTGGGCATTGCCAAGCTTGGCCGGGGAAATTATAATTTCGTTTTTAAAACAAACTTGCCCGTTTCATTAGATGGTACAAATACTCATTGGGTTATCAAAAAGCCCATGATCGAAGAAAATGAACCATTCCCTTTAAATGAACCCAATCGAGCTGTTCGAAAATGGCGACTGATTAATCCTCATATACCGGCTCATATTTTGGGTACCAATGAATCTTGGACCACGCCTTATCTTGGTGATGAACATCCTTCAGATGAACTGATTAAACAAACCGTGATTGAAGTATATCAAAGAACCGGAAACATCATTGCTGATGCAGGTATCTTCTCAAACTTTATATTATTTGAAGGACGTGCCGTTTGTGTTGACGTTGATCTTGCACTACATCGTGATTCAATCAGTTCTGAATATTTTTATAATACGACTTTGAGCACTAGGCAGTTTGATGAGTTTTTTAAGGAGTCTTCAGTATACAATACGCCATTAACTCAAGAAACTATAAAAACTTTATTTTATTTAGAAGATGAATTAAGTGATTATGAGTTTGATAGACAGCTGGTCACACCTTTTGTTATTGAAAAACTCAATTTTTTTAGAGATGAAGGTCATCCAGTTCATTATAATACACTTGAGTTATTGCATTATTTGCAAGACAACCATTTCTCTGATGAATACATATGTCCTAAATATTTAAATAAATTGTCATTGTCGTGGAGACAGGATATGGCCATTGAAACTGTCATGCAATTAATTAGAGAAATTCAAGAACCCTTAGAAATTGTTTCTGATTCTGATTCAGATTCAAATACATCTTTGCTTGGCGTTAATCTTACTGATGATACTGCCTCTCCACCTGAATTTTGT
Source organism: Legionellales bacterium UBA4759 (assembly GCA_002403515.1). Classification (GTDB taxonomy): domain Bacteria; phylum Pseudomonadota; class Gammaproteobacteria; order Legionellales; family Legionellaceae; genus UBA2653. The sequence goes on from DHHZ01000021.1 coordinate 2,883, forward strand.
TTTTTTAATCAATTAAATAAAAGAAATTGCTTTTCTGAGATCATTTCTAGGCTGTCAGCACAACCTTAGGTTTAAACATTGGCTAATCGTGAATGCTTTGCTAATATTAAAGAAAAAAGGAATTATGCAATATGAATAGGATTTTTTATCGTTTAGGGCAACTTATGTATCGGTTTCGATACTGGGTTATTGGCATATGGTTTGTCGGTTTGATTGCAAGCCTGCCAGTCATTCCTCATATCATGGATCCTTTCCAATCAAGCGGATTTGAAAATATTCACTCCCAGAGTTTTGACACCAATAAACTATTAGAAAATAGTGTGGGTTATCAAAAACACCGAATTTTAGTTTTATTTACCAAAGAATCGGATACGGTCTCTAATCAAATGATGAATTCGGAAGTGAATAAAGCATTAAAAAAATTAGATCATGTTTCCTATGAACACAAAATTCTTTTTCAAAAAAACAAAAACAGTACTTTGGCAGTCATCGCTTTTCGAGATAATTTAGAATTAAACTCTGAAGACATCAACCAACTTAAAAAATTAATTAAAAAGCCTAAACATCTTCAGGTCTATTTCGGAGGCGAGGATGTATTCGTTGAAAGTGTCAATAAACAAACTGAAAAAGATTTATTTCGAGCTGACATGATCGCAGCACCTGTTTCAATTTTGACCTTGCTGTTTGTTTTTGGTTCGGTGGTTGCTGCGTTGATGCCCATGTTGCTTGGTGGATGCTGTGCATTGATGATGTTTGCGATCCTTAATCATCTGGCAAATTTTATGAGTTTGTCAATTTTTACCATCAATATTGCCTTGTTATTGGGGCTTTGTTTAAGTCTTGACTATGCGTTGTTCATTATTAGTCGTTTTCGTGAAGAACTTCATAAAGAGCACCACCATATTGAATCTGTTATTTCACGCACCATGGCCACCGCAGGAAAAGCAGTGTTTTTTAGTGGACTGGCAGTTTTTGCAAGTTTAAGTGCGTTGTTGCTCTTTCCGATTAATATTTTAATTTCAGTTGGGGTGGGCGGGCTTTGTGCGGTGTTTTTAGCAGTTATAGGTGCAATCACTTTATTGCCTGCTGTTTTATCAACGCTCGAAAATAAAATCAATTTGGGAACTATTTTTAGAACCGGTTTACATCAAAATCGATTTTGGCACCATTTAGCAACTGGCGTTATCGCTAAACCCATACTTTTCGTGTTGATGGGATTTATCATATTGGTAACGCTTGCTCTTCCTTTACAACATCTAAAGCTTGGTATCAGTGATTATCATATTTTGCCTGAAAATTCAGAAGGCAGGGCATTTTTTAAAGCCTTTTCAAAAAACTATGATGAAAATGAACTTTCACCGATTTCTGTTGTAATTCAATCTTCAACACCAATTCTTAAAGAAAATAACATCAAAAAAGCCTATGATTTGGTTGATAAAATTAAACAAATGCAGGATGTTAAAAAGGTAGAGGGGTATTTGAGTTGGTTGCCTAGTCGTTCACTAGAAGATTACCAAAAAATTTACTCCATGAGTAAAAATAATTTACCACCTGAAGTGCGTAAAATGTTGGCAACAAGTGTCAGTAAACATGTGGCCGTGATTCAAGTCATTAGCCGTTATTCATCTGAATCCGATAAAACTCAACAATTGGTTAGAGATTTAAGAAATTTACATGAAGAAGGTTTAGATATTGTTGTAACTGGAGTCCCTGCAAACAACGTGGATGTATTTGATGGTATAAAAGACAATATGTTATGGTCTGTGCGCTTGATTATTATCGTTACCTTTTTTGTTTTGATGATATTATTGCGCTCTTTATTCTTGCCATTCAAAGCCATTGTTATGAATATACTGAGTTTGTGTGCCACCTATGGTGTATTGGTTTATGTATTTCAACAAGGGCATTTTTCTGAAATTTTAAATTTTGAAGCGCAGGGTAGTTTAGACGTGAGCATGATGGTGATTATTTTCTGTGCTCTGTTTGGATTTTCCATGGATTATGAAGTGTTTTTATTATCTAGAATCCAAGAATGTTATCAACATCATAAAAATAATAAATTAAGTATCGTTTATGGTATTGAGCACAGCGCCAGAATTATTACGAGTGCTGCCATGATAGTGATTGTATTATGCGGTTCTTTTCTGGTAGCGGATGTTTTAATGGTCAAAGCCTTTGGCTTGGGAATAGCAGTAGCAATTTTTATAGATGCGTTTATAATTCGTACATTGCTTGTGCCTGCGATTATGACATTAACGGCATCCATCAACTGGTATTTTCCTTCATGGTTTTCTAAATTCATGCCTAACCACGAGGATAAAAATAAGGTTTAATTTTTTATGTTGACTTTAAGTCAAGTGACATTGACACGTGGTACTAAAACGCTTTTTTCTGATGCATCTTTGAGTATATTTGCCAAACAAAAAATTGGAATCGTTGGCAAGAATGGTTGCGGTAAATCCTCACTCATCGCAATGATTTTAGGACAATTGCAACCTGATTCCGGTGAGTATTTTTTACAATCGCAGGTTCAAACCAGTATCCTTGCGCAGCATATACCAGATAGTGATGAGTCTGCCCTTGATTTTGTTTTAGCAGGTGATGATCAATACCACTATTGGCAAAATCAATTACAAGTGGCCTTGCACTCAAAAAATGATTCAGAGATTCTTCAATGTCATGAACATTTGCAAAACATGGGGGCTTATAGCAAGCCTGCTCAAGCGGCAACCATTTTATCGGGTTTGGGCTTTTCTACAGATGCGCAATCACGACCAGTTCGTTCCTTTTCAGGTGGATGGCGTATGCGCATAGGTCTTGCGCGCTGTTTGATGAAACCTGCTGATTTGTATTTATTAGATGAACCGACCAACCACCTTGATTTAGAAGCCATCATTTGGCTTGAGCGTTGGATTAAGCAATTGCCTGCTGCAGTATTGCTTATTTCGCATGATAGAGAATTTCTAGACAATACTGTTGAGAGAATTTTACATATCGAAAATCAACAGTGTAAATTGTATTCAGGCAATTACTCTTATTTCGAAAAAGCGCGCGCCGAACAATTGTTGATGCAACAAACGCAATTCCAAAGACAGCAAAACCAAATCAAACACATGATGGCATTTGTACAAAAATTCAAAGCCAAGGCATCTAAAGCCAAGCAAGCTCAAAGTCGCCTTAAGGCCATTGAACGTATGGAGTTGATTGCTCAAGCTCATAGTGATAGCGAGTTTTCCTTTGAGTTTTTGCAGACAACAGCAGCAGGGCACCCTTTGGTAAAATGTAAGGATTTGTCAGTCGGTTATGCCCCATCAAAACCCATTATTAGCAATATACAACTGATAGTACAGGCCCAAGATAGGATAGGGCTATTGGGTCCAAATGGGCAAGGAAAATCAACATTTATTAAAACCTTGATTGGTGAAATCAAAGCATTGAATGGCGAGTTAGTACTCGCATCAGGTTTAAAAGTAGGTTATTTTGCCCAACATCAGGTTGAGTCTTTAGACATGACGCTTTCACCTCTCCAAACTATCCAGCAGTTAGACCTCAAGGCCAAAGAGCAAGATATTAGAAATTTTTTAGGTGGGTTTAACTTTTATGGAGATGCAGCAACTGGCAGTATTCAATATTTCTCGGGTGGTGAAAAAGCAAGATTAGCTTTAGCAAAACTGGTATGGTTACGACCCAACTTATTATTGCTTGACGAACCGACCAACCACCTTGATCTAGATATGCGCGCGGCTATAGAAATAGCCCTCCAATCTTTTGAGGGTGCGTTAATTCTTATTTCTCATGATAGGCATTTAATACAAACTTGTGTGAATGATTTTTATTTAATTCATGACCAAAAATTGCAAGCATTTGATGGCGACTTAAATGACTACTATGCTTGGTTAAATAGCCGTGATGAAACATCTTCTCATTCTTTGGCAACACCTTCTAACAATAATAATTATAAAGAAATTAAAACGCTGCAAAATAAAATTAAGCGACTTGAATCACAAATTTCAGAATTTGAAAAAAAACTCAAAGACCTAGAGCATTTATTATGTGATGTCACGCTTTATGAACCTCATCGCAAAGTCGATTTAGAAAAACTTCAAACCCAACAATCTCAATTTCGAGCCAAACTTTCAGAAACAGAGGAAGAGTGGTTAATGTGCCAGCATATGTTAGAGGAATTTCAATGAGTATAGATTTTGATGTCATTGTAATTGGGGCTGGTGCTGCTGGCATGATGTGTGCTATTGAGGCAGGCAAAAGAAAAAAAAAGGTTTTGATTTTAGAAAAAACCAACAGACCCGGTAAGAAAATTCTAATGTCAGGTGGTGGGCGTTGTAATTTTACCAACATGTACGCAACCCCTGAAAATTATATTTCAAATAATCCACATTTTTGTAAATCGGCCCTGAGTCGCTATACGCCATGGCATTTTATTGAAATGGTGAAAAAACATGGGATTGCTTTTCATGAAAAAAAATTAGGACAACTTTTTTGTGATGGCAAATCTCAAGAAATTGTCGATATGTTGTTGGCAGAATGTGCTCATGAAAAAGTAAAAATTTATCTTGAACAGCAAATCACCGATATTCAAACAACCAATGAGGGTTTTATTGTCACCAGTCATGGAAAAAAATTAAAAACACATTCTTTAGTGATTGCAACAGGCGGATTATCAATACCAACCCTGGGCTCAAGTCCTTTTGGTTATAAAATTGCAGAAGAGTTTGGTTTAAAAGTTTATCCAACGAAGGCAGGCCTTGTGCCAATTACGCTTCATCCTCATGATAAAGAAAAATTTGCTGAACTCAGTGGTATCGCCATTGAAGCCCGAGTGGGTTGTGAATCACAATATTTTGATGAAAATATATTATTTACCCACCGAGGATTGAGTGGGCCTGCGATTTTACAAATTTCTTCTTTTTGGCATTCTGAAACCGACATTCATATACAATTATTACCCAATCAAAATTGGTTGGCTATTTTAGATGCAGCAAAAAAACAATCACCCGAGGTATTGCTAAAAAATATCCTAAGTGACTATTTCCCCAAAAAGATGATTTCGCAATTTTTCCCTGAAAACATAATTCAAATGCCTATGAAACAGTTAGAAATCAAAGAAATGCATGAAGTGACTCAAATGATTGAGCAATGGCGCCTAAAGCCAGCTGGCACAGAGGGTTACAGAACAGCTGAAGTGACATTAGGTGGTGTAGATTGTAATGAATTGTCTTCTCAATCGATGGAAGCTAAAAAAATACCAGGACTTTATTTTATTGGAGAGGTGATTGATGTTACTGGCTGGTTGGGTGGTTTCAATTTCCAATGGGCATGGGCATCTGGATGGGCGGCTGGGCAATTTGTTGGAGGTATGGAATGAGTTGTTTTTGTGGTGAAACCAAAGATTTTAAAGACTGTTGTGGGCGATATATTTCAGGACAAGAAAAAGCAGGTAGTGCATTGGCGTTAATGCGTTCAAGATACAGTGCATTTGTCATTGAAGATATGGCGTATATTCAAAAAACTATGCTAGAGCCTTTGTCAAAAGATGGGCTAAAGCCCTCATTTATCAAATTAGAAATCATCAACGCATCATTTGATCAAGTTGAGTTTAAGGCTTTTTATATCCATGGAGAAAAAATAGGAATTTTACATGAGCTTTCAAACTTTAAACTCCAAAAAGGACAGTGGATTTATACCCATGGTCAATTATTTGAAACATCGCTTAAATCAATTTCTTTGAATAAACCATGTCCATGTGGCAGTGGTCAAAAGTTTAAAAATTGCTTGCATGGTTTATGATTTTTTTGGTTTAAATAGTTTTGTTATCAGATTTGGTTTTTTATTCAACAAGCGTTTAAAGGTTCCTTCACAAACCGGTCTTGAGTTTCGGGTTTGAAAGTATTCTGGTGGTGTAATAAGCGCAATATCAATATTTAAAGCAGGGCACAAAGTTACCAATTGTCCAAAACATTTTTCATCCAATTCATTTGAACCATAACCCGCTATAGCATTACCAAATTTGCAATAAGCAACTTCCGCAAAGGCGCCTCTTAGCTTTTCATTGTCTTGTTTTCCTTCTTCAAACATATATTTCGTGCCACAATATTCGATGGCAGCTTGAAGACCTTGCTGATATCGCTCAGCATATTGAGGGTTATTGACATCGTATTTATGAATTCTTTTATCAGTTTGAACAACTCTTCCTTCGGCAAAATCTTGATAAAACCATACCAATCGACGAATCGCAATCGAGGTGTTCATCAATACTTTATGAGGTGTTGTCGACCCCTCAATTCCTTCGAGATAGGCGGTTTCTTCTTTTTGATATTTTGCCAATTTAAAGGCAACAAATAATCTATCTGATGATGTTTGTGTTAATCCAAAATTGGTTTGGTAGTTGAGTTTGATTTTGGTATGAGCAGAAAGTGTCAAAATAGTTTGCCAACGCTTGAGGTTTGATACCCCCTCATAAGTTGCATAGGTATGACCTCTGAAATCTGTGATATTGGTGGAGTCACCGTCACTTTCTTTTAAAGTCATCGCCATGACATGCGCCCAATCTTTTGCTGTTTTATCGTTGTAATAAATTCCTTGTGCATTGGCCATTTTTTGAATGACAAGAAAGTGCTCAAAAAACAACATCCTGAGTTGTGGGTTAATGGCAAGACATTGTTTTTCAGTTTCTTCTTCCATAGCTTGACGAACGGTTTCATCCAGTTCACTTATCTCATCAACAGCAGGAAGTCCTGTTAGATCTGGTAGCCAATGGCTATCAATCGGATCTTTGAGTTTTTTCTTTTGAGTCTTTGGAGTTGCTGTTATTGAGGCGTCACTATCTTTGGTTGTTGTACAGGTCGATAGTCCAAAGACCCCAAGTAAAACTAATAAAATATGTTTTGTTTTTAAATCAATCATACGTTGTCCTAAACTGTATTGATAACTTAAATATAGACCACAAGACCATATTGATCAATTTTTAGTCAATAAAATGTCATTACTCCATGAATATATCGTAATGGGTTAAATTAGATGTTCCATATGAATAGTTAAGGAGACCAGTTGTGGGAATAATGATAATGAACGACAAATAAAGCCAAAGAAAAGCCATCTGTGAGATGATTAAACAGAAAAGAATTAATATAATCTAAGCTGGAGAGCAATGTGATATCTGTTATGAACAAATCATAAGGATATATAAGAAATATAAATAACCGAAGGTGATGACTGTGTTTTGATCTGAAGCTCGACCTGGGTTACCGTGGATTATACCCATGATCTTTCAAAATGCTTGATTTTTTGATCTGAGAGGATCATGATAAGCGCCATGAACAGATTTATACTAACAGAAGAAGAAAAAAGCCATTTAGATGAACTTCATCATCAGACTAAAGATGGTAAAGAAAGAGACCGTATCAAGGCCATATTATTGCGCTCTGAAGGCTGGACCGTGCCAATGATATCGCAAGCTTTACGACTCCATCAAACCACCATTATTCGCCATATTAATGAATATCATGAAGGTAAGCTAAAGAATGAAAGTGGCGGTTCTGAAAGTAAACTTGATGACTCTCAAACTGAAGAATTAATTGCCCATTTGGAAGCGCATACCTATCACCATGTGCATGAAATTATTTTATTTATCAAAGACAAATGGGATATCAGTTTCAGTATTCCTGGGATGAATAAATGGCTGCATCGTCATGCGTTTAGCTACAAAAAACCAAAAGGTTTTCCATATAAAGCTAATCCTAGATTACAAGAAGAGTTCATCACTGCGTATGAAAAATTAAAATCAGAAGTCGGTGTTGAAGAGCCTATTCTATTTATGGATGCCGTTCACCCAACTCAAGCTACCAAGTTGTCTTATGGCTGGATTAGAACAGGTCAAACTAAGCATGTTGAAACAACTGGTAGTCGCACACGATTAAATATTGTTGGTGCAATTCAACTTGGCAATATAGCAGAGACTTTTACTGCTCAATATGAAACGATTAATGGTGAGTCAATTATTGATTTTATGATCAAACTAAGAGGTCAATATGGTTCTAAAACTGTTCATTTAATCCTTGATAGGTCTGGTTATCATCGTTCAATCTTAGTGGCAGAAAAAGCAATTGAATTGAATATCAAGCTACATTTTTTACCACCTTATAGCCCAAATCTTAATCCTATTGAAAGGTTATGGAAAGTGATGAACGAAAAAGTTAGAAATAATCGATTTTTCAAGAG
>DHHZ01000066.1 GCA_002403515.1 Legionellales bacterium UBA4759
CCAGCTTCGAGCAAACCCTGAGAATGCACTAGATTATCTAACAAAAGCGCAAGTAAAACTTTATAGAAACCTTACTTGGTGGCAAATTGTCTTTGGCTATTTCAACAGCACAGGTTATGGCATCGGTCTTTTAAAAAATAGCCTTGATAATCTTTTAGAAAAAATCAATGAAAACATTTCTTCGCCAGCTAGCTTAAGAAAATAAACTAGGCTCAAGCTTTTGTATTTTTAGAGAATATATTTAAAATTCTTACAAAAAAACAAATTGAACAAAATTTGTACTATACTTGTATTACAGACTCTAATTTCTAATCAAGGAAAGTTACCATGAAAAATATTTGGAAAGTTATTATCGGATGTTTTGCAATATTTGCAATATTAATGCCCTCAACCAGTTTCTCTTGGTGGGGTGCTGGATATGGTTATGGTTGGCACGGCCATCATTATAGACATGTATACCATTGTAAAAGGGTCTGCAGCTATAATCACCATCATCACAAATATCATTGTTGGAACCAATGTTATAGATAAAATAACAACCCAATTTAAAACCAATCTGAGTGTTATACCTCAGATTGGTTTATTATTTTCATGATATAAAAAATATTTTAAGTTTTTTTGATTTTTTTTCAATTTAGGGATTGACCCACATGCCTTTCCTGCTATAATCCAATTCCATCTTTTGGAGAGATGGCCGAGTGGTCGAAGGCGCTCCCCTGCTAAGGGAGTATGGGACAAAATCTCATCGAGGGTTCGAATCCCTCTCTCTCCGCCAAAGAAGACGCGCCCGTAGCTCAGTTGGATAGAGTATCTGGCTACGAACCAGAAGGTCGGAGGTTCGAATCCTTCCGGGCGCGCCATTTTTCTTTTTGACCCATAAAATATTATGGTGATTTGATGCAAGTCAAACAGTTATTGTTGTCTGTATTTTTATTTTTGTCATCACCATTATGTTTTTCCTTTCTACAAAATGACTTTAACCAATTTATCAATCAACAATGGTGTGAAAATTGTGATTTGACACGAAGTGTCATTAAATTTAAAACCAATAGCAATAACCCCACCACCCAAATTCAAATCAAAAAAAGCTATATTTCCAATGCAAAAATTCAAGCCAGTGACTTTAGCGATTCACAGGTTTCTTTTTCAAATGGCATTCGGATATTAATTGCCAATTCAAATTTTATTCGCACCCAATTCAATGACTTGCTTTTACAATACAGTTTAATTGACAATGTAAGCTTTAAAGATTCCAAAATTATTAATGTGAGCTGGAACAACAGTCAGTTCATTAATTCTCAATTTCAAAAAGTTTTTTTTGAAAGCTTAAGTTTTAGGAATACCGATTTACGATTTAACAAGTTTATCGATTGTGTATTTGAAAACACCAATTTTTCTCAAAGTGATCTCAAGGGCGTTGATTTTCAAGGTTCACAGTTTAAAAATATAAGTTTCAAAAACGCTGATTTACGCAAAGCAAACTTATATAATACCAATATTACAAAACAACAGCTGAATGAAACATTATCTTATGTGTGCGCAATACTGCCTAATGGCTCGGTATATGACAACAATGGCAAAGAATTTTGTTAAATTTTTTTGTTTTTTTATACCCAGTTTAATTTTTGCTGATGACATTGATGAGTTTATTAAAACCAAAACTTGTGTCAAATGTGATTTATCAAACGCTCGCTTTGTCGGAGATTTACAATATGCAATTGCTGATGATTCATTACTAACGAACTGCGAATTCATTTACTCAAACTTTGACAAATCTAACTTAAATAACTGTTTTTTAACTAAGTCTCAAGCTCAGTCTTTTTGGAATCCCTATTTCTATTCCCAGGCTACTTTTAGAGAAGCTTCATTCAGAGGCGCTTTTTTAAACTTTACCAATTTTTCAAGTGTTGAGTTTAGTGGAGCAAATTTTGAAAATGCCAATTTAAAAAATGCCAACTTTGAAAATGCTAATTTTTCAAATGCCAATTTCCAAGGCGCAGTTTTAGATGATGCCAATTTTAAAAATACTATATTAATCGGCTCAAACATAACTGAAGAACAACTTTCTAAATTGGCATCTAAAGAATGTGCGATTTTACCGGATGGCTCTCTATATACCTCAAATGAAAATATTAAATGTCTTTTTTAAACTGCTCATGAGATAATAACCAAGCCTTTTTTGACACACCGCCCGCATAACCATTGATATGACCATTCATATTAATAACTCGATGACAGGGAATAATAATTGCTATCGGATTTCTTTTGTTGGCCTGCCCTACTGCTTGAGCGCCTTGATGATAGTTCATTTTTTCCAATTGCTGCTGATAACTAATCGTCGTACCAAAAGGGATATCTAATAAAGCTTGCCATGCCAACATTTGATAAGGTGTTCCTTGGAAATGCAGTGGAATATCAAATTTTGATAATTCATGAGAAAAATAAGCGTCAAGTTGCCGCTTTAATTCACTTAAAATTGGTAAAGAATCATCACTATGCAATCTATGATCACAAAAAGACAATTGAAAAATATATTGTGCATCAAAATGCACTTCAATTAATCCCAGTGGGGTAGTTAGATATGACGTCTTTATCAATATAATCTCTAATCACGTTAATATAATGATCATCCCAGGAAAGATTATGCTTTTCACCTATCATCAATTTAAGCTCTTTTCGTTTTGAATTTTGAGCTTGTGAAAATAAGCGTTTTCCGTGTGAAACGGGTACTAAATCATCTAAGGTACCATGAATGATCAACAAGGGCATGTGTATATTTTTAATTTTACTCAAATTATCAAACTTATCTAAAACAGGTAAAAAATTCCAAGGATAATGTAATTTTGCCATGGATTTTAAAGATAAAAATGGTGACTGTAAAATAACTCCCGCAACAGGATATCTTTGTGCCATCTCAAGTGCCACTGAAGCGCCCAGGGATTCACCAAAAAAAATCATTTGTTGATAGCTTACCCCTTTCTCATACAAGAAATGAATTGCAGAACTAGCGTCACGATAGAGCCCTTTTTCAGATGGTGAGCCGGATACGCCACCATACCCACGATATTCAGGCATAAAAACCCCATACCCTGCTTCTATCAATTTAAATAACAGAACTTTCCGAGTACCAATATTTCCAGCATTACCATGAAAAATCACAAAAGTGGGTTGATTGATTTTAGCCGGATGATAAAATCCTGATAACATTATTCCTTCATTGTTTTTCCAGGTCAGGTGTTCTAGGTATTTTTTATCAAAATTAGAAAGATAAGGAACCTTTCTATCGGGTACATAGATAAGATATCGCTGAAAAGCAAAAACCAAAATTGACATGGTTAACCAAGTCATCACAAACACTTTCAAAAAAAGTATCATCATTTTGAATATTCTCTCTATTTTTTGCATGACCATCCTCGGGATGCAATCATATCCTCATACTCAAATATTTGATTACGTATGGCTTGATAAAACTCTAAATCTTTTCCATGTGGATCTTCGATATCCTTAATTGCGCCTGTCGCACATTCAGATAGGGTATAAATTTTATTAGTATAAACAGGGAAACGAGATATTAAGGTCTTTTTTTGTTGTTCGGTCATGGTCAATACCAACTCTGCATTTTGTATATCTTGATTTTGGAGTTGTTGTGGAACATGAGTTTGTTCTAAATTCCACTGAAATAAAGCAATAGTGGCATTTTCTTCAGGGGTTGTTGAATGCACGTCTAAGCCGCGTGAAAAAGAATCATGATAAAGCATCTTATTGGCTAAAACCTCAGCCATATAACTTCGACCTGTATTTCCCGCACAAATAAATAAAGTATCGGCAAATACCTGTGTGACAAAATAAGATAGTAAAAAAATCAGCTTTTTCATCATATCTACTCATTGTCCTAACTTATTCTAAGCATAGTTCAATTTTCAATATTTTGTACAAAAAATAATTATTTAGTTCTATATAGTTGCTTAATTTTCTCGATGACAGAATCTGTTCCTGAGTTATCAGGTGCTTCTGTATTGTTAAATAATCCCACTCGATGAAGTTTGCGACTATCATGATTTTGTGAACTAATTGCTGTTTGAAGTTCTTCTAATGTAATTGCTTCAGTGAGTTTTTTCTGTTTTACATAATTATCCAAAGCAATCATTGTTTTACTCATGTGCTTGATTCCAAAAAACGATAGAAATATACCATACCAAGTTTTGCTCTGATAGGTATCTATAATTCTGGCGATTTGATATTGGGTGACTTGGGGTCTAGCAACTAGAGATTCAATCTGTTCAGGTCGTACAGTGGCACCTGCCCCCTGTGTCAGGATAGTTG
>DHHZ01000028.1 GCA_002403515.1 Legionellales bacterium UBA4759
TAAGAGTAGTTAATCATACTGGCCAATTTATTTCTTTCATCAGTTAATTGGCGATAATGTGACCAATTGATATTGATATCGTTTCCTTGACCAAAAAGATAAGCACCTTCAAATTGAAATCCCCAACCCCAATCGGGTTTAACGCCATAGGAAATAGACTGACGCTGGGAAGAAAGAATATAAGGACTTCCATAAATTTGAGTATTGGGAATTAAATACAATGCACGACCTGCAATCAACCAGCTCTTTTGTTCGCAAGGTGTTAGAACTGAACTCTCCAAGCATTGTTCGCCCATGCTGCCAGCAAAAGATTGAAGGCTTAAAATACTCATTAAACCTAATAAAAGTTGACGATTTTTATTAAACATATCACATCCTTGAATAAAAAAATAACGCCAAACAATAGCACATGCACAATGGTTGACTCAACTATAAAAAATGATTGATTAGTGTTTATTTCTCGTCTAACATAAAATTAATATCAATTAAGGACTAAATAAGGGCCTGCCATGTTTAATGATTTATTTGGGAAACAACCACTCATTGTTTCATTGGATATCGATGCTCATGTAGAACAAAAAATTGATCAGCTCTATAGAGCTGGCTTAAATACCATTGAATTGTTACAAGCCAATGCCCCTTTAGTTTCTGTTCTTAAAGCAAAATACCCTCAATTAAAAATTGGGCTTGGCAATATTCATCACGTTGACCAACTCACCTATGCCTACGAAATTGGTATGGATTTTATGTCCAGTGTTGGATTTGACGCGGCTCTTGCAAAAACTGCAAACATTTATCAAATGAACTATCTGCCTGGTGTTTGCAACATGAGTGATGCCATGCATATTCTTAACTTAGGCATGCATCATGCTCGTCCATGTCCTGGTGATTTATCACTTTGTAATTTACTAAACAAGTATGCTCCTGAACTCAAGCTCTATCCAATCGATGTTGAATGGGAAATGATTGAACAATTTCTAGATTTACCTTCAGTGGCTGCTGTTGGTTTAACCAATCCTGATCAATTGCAATTGATTCAAATTACTGAAAGTATTCAAATTTAGGATATTTTTAATGAATAAATATTTCAAATCGATACCAATTTTTATTTTATGTTCTTCTGCTTTTGCTGATTCTTGGCATGCTTGGCTTGAGAATATTAAAGCAGAAGCACTTCAAAAAGGTATTCGTCAATCAGTGCTTGATGAAGCTTTTTTTAATGTTCATGAGCCTAGTAAAACTGTCAAAAGTCTTGCTCACAATCAACCAGAAAAACGCTTAAGTTATCTTAAATATCGAAGTTCTCGTGTAGATAACTATCGTATTCAAATTGGCAGACAACGCTACAATCAAAATCGAGTTTGGATTGACCAAATCGCTAGAAACTATGGTGTTGATCCTTGTTTCATGGTTTCATTTTGGGGACTTGAAACAAGTTATGGTAGCTACATGGGTAATTTCCCAGTTATTCAGGCACTGTCAACTTTGGCCTATGATTCCAACCGCAAAGACTTTTTTAGAAATGAATTGTTTTTAGCACTGAAGATTTTAAATGAAGGTCATGTTCAATTGGCACAATTAAAAGGTGAATGGGCTGGTGCCTCCGGTCAACCACAATTTCTTCCATCAAGCTGGATGAAATACGCTGTTGATTATGATGGTGACGGACGCAAAGACATTTGGTCATCCAAAAAAGACGCCTTGGCTTCCATTGCCAATTACATGAAGCAAAATGGCTGGCATGAAAATCAACCTTGGGCCATTTTTGTAAAATTACCTGCTGGTTTTGACAACAGTTTAGAAGGTAAAAACATTACCAAGTCTGCCAAAGATTGGGATGATATGGGCGTTAGAACCACCAAAGGTGAACATCTGCCATTTCCTAATCTTCAAACAAGTATCATCAAGCCTTATGGCGGTCCTACATTCTTAGCTTATCCGAATTATCGAATGATTTTACGTTATAACAACTCAATTTATTATGCAGGCTCTATTGGTTATTTAGCTGATAAAATTTGTAAACGCCCTTCTGAAACGGAATTATCAGTTGGACAAAATTAATAGCCTTACACCTTTTATTGTCTCAGTTGCTTGCCAAAAAGCAACTGAACACCCTTTCTCTGGTCGTTTCTTAAAAGTGAGCTCTCCGGGCACCTATTTATGTCGACGCTGTGGACTACCTCTCTGGGAAACGCAGCACCAATTTCCATCGCATTGTGGATGGCCTAGTTTTGATGATAGAAATTCAAATGCTATTGATGAGATACCCGATGCCGATGGTATGAGAACTGAAATCATTTGTCACCGATGCCAATCTCATTTGGGACATGTATTTCGTGGGGAAGGATTTACTGAAAAAAATCAAAGAGACTGCGTCAATAGCGTCATGCTGGATTTTGTCCCCGAAACAGGAATAAGTGATACCGAAGAAGCAATATTAGCAGGTGGTTGTTTTTGGGGGGTTGAGTACTGGATTGCGCGTATCCCGGGCGTACTATTAACCGAATGTGGCTACACAGGTGGTGATATTGATTATCCATCCTATGAGCAAGTTTGCTCAAGCGATACCGGCCATTTTGAAGCATTAAGGGTTGTATTTAACCCCAAACAAGTTTCTTTAAATGATATTTACCAACATTTTTTTGAAATTCATGACCCTACACAAAAATTTGGACAAGGTCCTGACATTGGACATCAATATCAAAGTGCAATTTTTTACTATGATGATATTCAAAAAAATACAGCGCAACAACTCATCAAAACCTTAGAATCGAAAGGTTTTAAAGTTCAAACTCAATTAAAACCAATCCAAGTATTTTGGTCTGCAGAAGAGTATCATCAACAATACTATGACAAACATCAAAGTAAACCTTATTGTCATATCCCTATTAAACGATTCTAAAGCTACTAAACTCATTCTTTATATTATGAGCAACTTGTAAAATGTGTTGTTCCTTATACACTTTATGCCGTGGTGGATTTGGTTCATGAAGCTGACGAGCTGCTAAATAGGTGAAGATGTCATTGTCAATAAATGTGCCATCGTATGCTGTTTCCATCACCATCATCGAAAAATGTGGTGATACATCAGCAAAAAACCATTCGTCTTCCTCTTCGGATTCGGCTACTACAATTGGAGCTAATTTTGTGTTTTCAAGTGGTGATACATAATCATACTTTGCATTGTAATCAAAAAAAGAGTGCATGAATTTAACATTTTCTGACAATTCTTCAGAAAGTGTTGCGCCCTTTAATACTTCCTCTCGATAGAGTGCAAATTCGAATTGTAACGTTGATAAGGATTCATATTTTGCTTTGAGACATTCAAATACAATAACTCTGAATCTAGCAAAATCAAGCAATTGTTTTGCCAATAATTCCTGGATATATTTTTGATACTTTTGGGCATCCGTTGAGGCTTTTCTAATTTTTGAAGACAATAGAACTGTATAATGTTCTCGCATGCCTAATGAAGCATCTAAAGAACTAGATAAATATTCCTTTAACTGAGCATTTTCATAGCCAGCCGAGGGTGAGGCTTTTGATTCTAATTCCCTTTTTATAACATTAAATAACCAGACTCTAAATTCATAGGGTTGATTTAAAATGTCTTTTTCAATCTGATTTAGACTTTCAGAATTTTTCTCTAAATATTGAACAATCATATGTTTTGAATATGTTAGAATATACATGTTTTGCTGAATTTCTTTATCACTTCTGCCTAAAAACTCAAGAATGTAATGACGATGAGCATCTCGAAAGTGCTCGTGCAAACGAAGCCATTGATTATGATGGTTCATATCCGCCAAAAAGCCATTGATTTTAACCTCAGCCCTATTCAATTTATCTAAATAATTGGTTTCAATGATATTACTTAAATTAGGATATCGCTTTAACAAAAGATTTCCTAACTCGGTCATTTTGACAAAATTCTCACGAACATAAAATTCAAGCTGAGAAACCAAATCAACCGGTGAATAAGAATGAGTCACCGTTGTTGGTGAATCAATGGTGGTTTTGGAGCTGAGTTTTTGTACTTCTTCATCCACAGAGAAAAAACTTTGCATAATTCAATCAAACTTTATCATATCAAATTTGATTGAAATAATAACACAGAAGCCTTAAAATGAACATCTTTGACTTAGGAATTTTTAAGATTTTGTAAAAAATAAGTTTCCAAATTGTTCTCTAAAACCCACTGTTGGTAAGCTTTAGGATTTTTTGAAATATAATTGATGCATTGATAGGATTTCATAAATTGGCAATTGTTAACAGGGATTGCTTTCTCACTGTCTTTCCAAAGGCTATGCCCTGGTAATAAACTATATGTTAAGCTATTTCGGTTGGCTTTAATAATCTCATCCAAACTTAATTTCTGTTCAAAAACCGCTCGATAATACTCATGGCTAAGGTTATTTCTTGAAACACCAGGATCATCAGAGGAGATGACAATCGGTACATTCGCTTTCAAATAAGTTTGTACAGGATGATTCTTTGCACTCACACCTAGAATTTGATCATTACTGGTCAAGTTAATTTCAACAGGTATATTGTCTTTGGCCATTTCATCCAAAGTTTTAGTGTATTCTTTTTCATAAGAAATCATTGTGCCATGGCCAATTCGGGTTGGTTTAACAAAGTTTAATGCTGTTTGAATGTGATCAACATCGCTTTGTTTAGCAAACTCAGCCGGTACTTCACCCGCATGAATCACAACCTTAACCTTCGGATAATAAAGCTTTAGGATTTCTAAAAGCTTCATTTGTTTGGTGTAATCATTTTGAGCATAAGAGGCATATTCAGGTTGCACCATATTGATAGCCACAATATCGGGAACCTTGTTGGCAATGGCAAATACCATGACCGCATCTTTCCAAAACTGTTCAAAAGGCTGATTACGTTTAATTTCTAAAATCCAAGCCAAATCAACATCTTCTCCCAACCAAGGGGTATTGAGTTTGACTTTGTTTTTTAAATGAGAGAAATATAAAACATTGTTTTGAATATATTTTTTATAAGCAGGATGATTCAAAACATCTTCGATATGGTGATTGTCTGCTGATAGTACAACATTGGGTTTTTTACCATGCATCGACAACATCAGCTCTAAATATTGAATATGTTGATCATGGGCTTGATCAACCACATCGGCAATCACAGCTGGCCAATTTTCTTTGGGAAGAATATTGAATTTTTCAAAGGTTTTAAAGAAATGGGTCTTACCATCTTCTCGTCCATATGCATGAAAATTTTGCATAGACCAAGCTTCAATAGTTTTTTTCTGCGCATAAGGAGAATTTAAAAATTCATCGGTAAATTTTGCGTGTTCACAAACACCATGGACTGGGTATGAAATTCGATAATTACTATCAATACAGTAATGGTTTTCTTTGGCAATATTCACAAGTTTTTCTGTCGATACGGCGCCACTGGCATGACAATGTAAATCTGCACCAATTGGCATGCCATTGATGAATTGTTTGAGTTGTTGGGGATTTTTTACCATGAGATCCCATGAATTCTGATAAGTTTTGATATCTAACGCCATGCCGTGATTAGCAATTGTACCCAAACATAGCCATAACCAAAATTTATTTTTCATGAAATTATATCCAACCTATTGAAAACAAAGCGAAACATTATAAAAAAAATGAACAAAAAAGTAAACATGACAGCTTAAAACAAGCAGTTTGCAAAGAAAGATTATTCAGAATCTTTTTTGCTCATTGAAAGCAACAATAAAAAAGCACCTAAACAAATGAATGAATCGGCAAAATTAAATACCGGCCAATGGTAATATTTAATATGTGCATCAATAAAATCAACCACAGCACCAAAGCGAATCCTATCAATGATATTCGCCATAGCCCCGCCTAAGATAAATGAGTATGCCAATTGATGCATTTTTTCTTTTGCTTGTATCAATAGATAAAAAACAATAATAGATAAAATAGACGTCAATACAATCAATACCCAGGGGGTTTGTAATCCTTTGGCATAAAACATACTAAAGGCAACACCATGGTTAAAAGTTAAGCGAAAGTTTAATATCGGCAATATCACCTTGGGATATTCATCACTCAAATGCACCATTGCAAAATATTTAGTGACTTGGTCAATCAATATGACCAAGCCGACCATACAAACACTTATCCATTTTTTCATAAGAAAGCTCTTTGTTCATCCATTCCTGAAATATTGCCCTCACAACGATTACATAAACTAGGATGTGCTGGAGACTGACCAACACTTTCATGTCGATGCCAACAGCGCTCACATTTTTCATGTTCTACAGGCTCCACTTCAATCCATATATTCATATCGGTTGCTTGATTTAAATCTTGAGTTTTTTCTGAAACTGGTAATAAATCACAAGCAGAGGTAATAAAGAAAAACTTCAATTCAGCAGCCATTGGTTGTAACCAAGCGAAGGCTTTTTCATCTGCAAACAAACGAACCTTCGCAGCCAATGCTGAACCAATAGCGCCTTGCTGGCGTTTGAGCTCTAGAGCTTTATTCACATCATCACGCAACACTTGTAATTTTTGCCATTTTTCCTCATCAATAGCTTGCGCCTCCGGCCATTGTTTGTACCATGTTTCTAAGAAAATGGATTGTCCTTTCCAACCAGGCAGATGTTGCCAAATTTCTTCTGCGGTAAAGGAAATAATTGGGGCTAACCAACGGGTAAGTGCTTGAAGAATATGATACATCGCCGTTTGGCATGAGCGACGAGCCTTACTTTGTTTAGGCAAAGTGTACTGTCTATCTTTAATGATATCTAAATAGAAGCTACCCAAATCAATAGCACAGAAATGATGAATTTTTTGATAAATAACATGGAATTGATATTCATCATACGCTGTCATAATTTCTTGTTGCAATTGTTGGCATTTACCCAAAATATAAGCATCGAGTTCAACCATTTCTGATAAACTGACCGCATCTTTTGAGTGTTCATAATCAAAAAGATTAGATAAAAGAAAACGAGCGGTATTTCGAATTCGACGATAGCTGTCAGATATACGTTGCAGAATTTCTGGCGAAATACTTACTTCAAAACGATAATCTGTAGAAGCAACCCAAAGTCTTAGAATATCAGCGCCATTTTGTTGAATTAATGTGTTCAAATCAACATAGTTACCTTTGGATTTGGATAACTTTTTACCTTGAGCATCGACAGTAAAACCATGAATCATCACTGTTTTGTAAGGTGATGGTAACCCCATGGCAACCGCAGTGGTCAACGAAGAATTAAACCAACCACGGTATTGATCAGACCCTTCCAAATAAACATCTGCAGGAAATGCCAAATCATAAGTATTTTGAGCCAATACGGCATAATGCGAAACACCTGAATCAAACCATACATCGAGCGTATCTGAAACTTTTTCATAAATTTCTGCATCATCACCAATTAATTCTTTAGCATCTAATTTAAACCAAGCTTCAAGGCCTTGTTGTTCAATGCGCTTAGCAACTTCTTCAATCAATTCAACACTTCTCGGATGCAAAGTCTTGGTTTCTTTATGTACAAACAAAGTCATGGGTGTTCCCCAAGAACGTTGTCTTGATAAACACCAATCCGGACGTGATTCAATCATTAAACGCATACGATTTTGACCCCACTCAGGAAGCCATTCGATATTCGCCAATTCATCTAATAACTGCTGACGTAAACCATTGGTATCCATCATGACAAACCACTGAGGTGTTGCCATAAAAATCAATGGGGTTTTGTGGCGCCAACAATGCGGGTATGAATGAAATAAAGGTTCATGGGATAATAACTTGCCTTGGTTTTCTAACAATTCGATAATGATTGGATTGGCCTTCCAAACAGAAACACCAGCGATATGTTCCATGCTATCTATAAAGCAACCGTTGGCTTTTAATAAATTTTCAATGGGTAAACCATACTGTTGTCCAATCACATAATCCTCTGGACCATGCGATGGTGCCGTGTGTACACAACCTGTGCCTGTATCCATGGTCACATGCTCTCCACAAATCACAGGCACTTTCTTATCTAACCAAGGATGATTTAATAATTGTTTTTCAAATGTTTTACCCTGTGCATGCCCAATCACTGAAAAATCTTCTACACCCATGCGTTTAACAAAAGATTCAACCAACTCTTTAGCCACGATGTAGATTTTTGATAGAACTTTTACAAAACTGTATTCATGGGTTGGATGAAGGGAAACTGCTTCATTGGCAGGTAATGTCCATGGGGTTGTTGTCCAAATGGGTACAATCACCTCATCAATACCGGTTAAATCAATACCCAAATGCGTTGGATTATTCAACTGAAATGCCACATCAATTGCAGGAGATGTTTTATCTTCATATTCAACCTCTGCCTCAGCCAAAGCAGAGCCACAAGCCACACACCAATGAACTGGTTTAAAACCTTGTTGTAAATGGCCTTGTGCTAAAATTTTACCCAAGGCTCTGACAACAGAGGCTTCATAATCATAACGCATGGTCGCATATGGATTTTTAAAATCGCCAATGACCCCTAAGCGTTGAAATTCATCCGATTGAATAGCCATTTGTTCTTTAGCGTATTGAGCACAAGCCAAGCGAAACTCTTCTGCTGAGACTTTATCACCGGCTCTTCCAATTTTTTTCTCGACATTCAACTCAATGGGTAAACCATGACAATCCCAACCAGGCACAAAATTGGCATCAAAACCACTCATAGATTTCGATTTTACAATGATATCTTTCAAAATTTTGTTTAAGGCATGCCCGCAATGTAAATGCCCATTGGCATAAGGAGGTCCATCATGTAAAACAAATGATTGAGCACCTTTTCTAGCATCACGAATTTGCTGATATAAATCTTTGTCTTGCCATTGTTTAAGGGTTTGAGGTTCACGCACAGGTAAACCAGCACGCATCGCAAAATCGGTGTGAGGTAAATTCAAACTTGTTTTGTAATCAGACATAATTGACTTCCAACAATAAGGTTAACTATTTGTACTAAAGTAAGCTTTTGCATTCGCAATATCATTTTCAATTTGCATTCTTAATTGCTCAATACCTGCAAATTTTTGTTCTTTTCGTAAGTGATGACAAAATGAAATTTCTAAAAATTGGCCGTATAAAGAACCCGAGTAATCAAAAATAAATACCTCTAAGAAAGGCTTCTGGCCATCAATAGTTGGTCGATAACCAATATTGGCAACACCTTGATACTCTTGATTTTGTCCACAAATTCTAATCTTAACACAAAATACACCATTTAAAGATAGTTTTTGCGGTAAAACTGCAATATTTGCCGTCGGAAATCCCCACTCACGCGCCAATTGTCGTCCGTAAACCACTCGACCAATGATTGCGTAGGGTCGGCCAAGCATTTGTTGGGCAGTTTGAATATCTCCATCTTGTAAAAATTTTCGAATTAAAGTGGAGGATACACGCTCATTATTATGAGTAAAAATCTGATACTCTTGTGCACTAAAACCAAATGTTTGCCCAAGATTTTGTAGCAACGCAAGGTTGCCATGCCTTGCTTTTCCGAATAAAAAATCATGGCCAATCAAAATATATTTGGCAGATAATTTCTCATGGAGTATAGTTTTGACAAATTGCTCTGCCGATATATTGGAAAAATTTTGATTAAAATCAATACAGGCAACATAATCGATTCCCAAAGCTTTCAAATAGTAAATTTTTTCTCTTAATGTATAAATGCGCTTTGGTGCATGGGCTTTTAAAAAAAGTTCTTTGGGATGAGGCTCAAATAATAGAACTACAGAAGGCAAACCCAGTTCTTGGCTTTTTTGAATGAGTTGCATTAATAAAGCTTGATGACCAAGATGCACCCCATCAAAATTACCAATGGTTAGTACACCCCCATCATTTATAAACAATGCATTTGGATTTAATTTGAATAATTTCATCTTGGCAAATCACATCATAAAAAAAAGGTGCTCAACGCACCTTATTCATCCTTTGAATTTAGGAATTATTTTGGTGGTCTTACAATCAACATATCACAAGACGCGCCATGTAAAATTGCTTCAGCAGTTGAACCCAGTAATATTGCCAGGCCGTGCTTTCCATGACTACCAGCGACAATAAGATCAATGCCGTGTTCTTTAGCAATTCGAAGCACTTCATGCTTAATTGAACCAAAAGCCAATATTTGGTGTTTTGCATCAACATCCAATTGCTCTGCCATTTGTTTTAATTCTTTTTCCGCTTGTTCGCGAATAGACATTTCAACTTCGGCAAAACCAGCAAAACCAGGGTATGCATAAGCTGGTATAGGTTCAACGACATGAACCAAATACAATTGAGCCCCATTCTCTTTTGCAATTTGACGAGCACGATGTGCAGCATGTATACCCACATCATCAAAATCTGTTGCATATAAAATTTTTTTATACACAGCGTTCTCCTTAACATTAGCAGCTTTCATAGAAAGACTAGCAGATTTTATCCGATCTTGCCAGTATTATTCTGAGAATGAAAATTGGCATATTCATGAAAACCATCAGGAATATAAATGACTTTATCAATCACAGGATAAAATTTTTCCATTTTTGCAAATTCATCCAAATCATCATCTTGAAAAAGATTGATTTTTTTTAATGAAACATGATAAAGCGGCTCTTGAATACTATAAAATTCAATGGAAGGAATATAACTAAGATATTTGATATGATGATGGGTTATCCAAGGGGATGGGATTTGCAAGTAGTAATAAAACAAACCAAGCAAAACTGTAAAAAAAAATGATACAGCAATGCTTAGTTTTTTAATCAATCAAACTTCTCCGTACAAATACTTGATAATATTTGTGGCAACAGCTTTGACTGTCAACTTATCTGTTTCAAAAGAGATGTCCGCTAATTCTTCATACAAAGGCTCTCTTTCATCGCGTAAGGATTCTAAGCGAGCTTCTAAATCATCTGTTTGTAACATTGGACGCTTAGTATCTCGTTTAGTACGCTCATATTGTTGAGCCAACGAAGTTTTGAGGTAAATAACAGTGCCTCGAGCGGCTAAAGAATTTCTATTTTCGGGCGTCATGATCGCACCGCCACCTGTAGCTAACACAATGTTGTTTTTTTGGGTGAGTTCATCAATGACTTTTTGTTCACGTCGACGATAACCGTCTTCACCCTCTACATCGTAAATCCAGGCAATGTCTGCGCCAGCACGAAGTTCGATTTCTTCGTCTGAATCATAAAACTCTAATTTAAGTTCTTTGGCTAAAGCTCGACCGATGGTACTTTTTCCAGCCCCCATGGGACCTATGAGAAAAATATTTCTGAACTTTACAATACTCATGTTTATCACTTTCCTCGAATATGACCTCTAAGTCATGGCACGACATGCATACACATGATTTAAAAACGGGATAATGTGTAGTTAAATATCAAACTGTTCGATTTTGATATTATTGAACAGGGTTATTCATAGGGCAAAGTCATCAACACTTGTTAAAGCTTTGCAGCGTTATTCAAATTATCTGATGCCTACTCCCTGCTTAGTAGACAAACAACTCAGTATTTACTCTGGTTTATGGTAAAATTTTAAGTTGGTTATTTAATTCTTAACTACAATACAAAAATCGTCTTCAATATGCAAGATATTTCCAAGCTTCAACTTCTAAGGATTAAGCCAACTAAATTTGAGATTAACCATCAAGCCTATCTAGACGAAAGAAATTATACCGTTTATATCCTATATTCACAAGCTTTGGTTTACCTAAACAGCGTTTAGGTCACATATTTTTTCAACATTTAAAACTCATTTTGTTAGCTTAGATAGAAAAATTATTTAGAGTTATTTTGTTAATTTCAAGCCTGTATGACTTTGTTCTGGATTTGACAATAAATCTAAAACCGCCACATGCCCCATAATGGCTGCAATCTCTTGGGGTGTAATTTCTATCAATTCCTTCTCTGGATATGATGCTTTGAAACGAGCAATATGCTCATTCATTCTTTCTATTAATGTATCGTCTTTGCGAATTTTATTTATTGCCGCCAATTCACAAGTGAAGT
>DHHZ01000059.1 GCA_002403515.1 Legionellales bacterium UBA4759
AACAAACGCAGCTCTATCGAAATGAATACTTTCAACGTCTTGGCGTGCCAGATCAAACAACATTCGAGGCGATTCGAAATATTTTAATCGAAAAGTCTTATTGTGAAATTCTTGAAATTTCTTCAGATGCATCTCTTGTTGATATTAAGGCGGCATATCGAAAATTAGCGCTTGTATTTCATCCCGATCGTTATTGTTCCAATCAAGCAAAAATGGGTAAAGGATTCATTGAGACGGATGTAAAAGAATTAGCTGAAGCAGTAATGCATGTTATTAATACCGCCTATACAAAATTATTGGAAAGGTCAAGACCTAATAATTCTGAAATACCGAAACAACCTGCCTCTAGTGACGTTAAGACTCGCATCCTAATGCCATCGCGACCACCAGTAGTAACAAAAAAGTGTGTGCATGAATTTATTACTAAAATGGAATTGGAAGTTTCTGGCATTATTACAAAAAGCAAAGATAGAGAACAATATCAACATATCATGTCAGCTATGATAACGTTGCAAGAAAAAATTAATGAATTTAAAGAGCTATTACTTCCAGGACTTCAACCCCTGTCATCGGCTTCTTCTAACAATACGCAGACGGATTCTCGAGCACTTCAAACAAAGATTAGCTCCAATGTCTTTCTGCATAAAAATTTCCACGTTTTTATTTTAGAATGCCTTAATGAAGTTGAAGACGTTACAAAGGTACTTGCTGATAATGATCCTGATCAAAAAGCTGAGCCCACAAGCTGTCAAATAGCACTCAAATTCCTTCAGTTTCTTTTGCAAAAAATGTACAAATTATTAACTTTTGATAGCACCCCCGTTTACAAAGAAGGATTGTATATGGGTTTGTTTCAGCCAAAAATTAATACCAAAAATGCTCTGGATAAAGTAAAAAGCAATTTGTCTAGGGAAAAACAAGATGCTGAGTTCGTTGAGCGAACAATGACAGATAAACATGCTTGCATAAGTTATCCTAGTTTTTATTAAAACGCTTGTTTCATTTATATGAAGTATTAAAATTTGTTTAAGTGGATCTCACTCACTAATAAGCCTAACTCAGAGCAAAATACTGAGTCGGGCTCATTTATCATAAGGCTTCCACAATCCCGTTTTTTTCAGGCGCGGGTCAGGCAAGCCAAAGGCTTTTAGCCGGTATTTTTTTGATTGATTAATTTGTTTTTCACTGGGTGGTTTTCGTTGGTTTTCAATGTATTGTTTAATAACATCCTAACTGGACCCGCCCACAGATATGATACAGTAACTTGGCGACCCAAAATGATTACGCCATAACTTGGGTTTAAATTGTTCCACCATTTTCAATGTATTTTACCGCTTTTCTCTTAAATTTTTTGAGTGACTCATCTGACATCAATCACAATTTATAATGCAGAAATAATAAGGCATTTAAATTTGAATCTATTATAATCATCGGTCTTTAGACTGAGCGGCACAATGATGAAGTTAGGCTGCAAAGATTAACTGAAGCAGATGAGGGGTTTGATGAATCGTTATCAAGAATATTTGCTTTGCCGTCAAAAGTTGATAATTTGTTGAAAGTTGGGAAGTAGAGGAAAATGACGAATTATCACGATTTAATTTTAGCAGCGAAAACTTTTTAATGTCTTCCTAAACTTACTAAAACGTGCTATTTGGCTCCTCGGACAGGACTCGAACCTGTGACCTAATGATTAACAGTCATCCGCTCTACCGACTGAGCTACCGAGGAATCAGACGAAATATTAATTGTAAAAGCTTATTCGGTCAAGCACTTTTTTTAAAAAAAAGCAGGTTTTTTTTGTGTTCACACTAGAGTTTCTCTAAGCGAACACAAAATGCTTATAAATTAACCTTTAATAAAGCGTTCTAATCTATCCATTGCTTGCGTGAGGATTTCTATGCTCGTTGCAAATGAAATACGAATGCAGCCAGGTGCGCCGAATGCCGAACCTGGAACAAGGGCTAGACCATATTCTTGTAATAGTTTTTCAGCAAACTCTAAATCATCTTGCATGCCTTTTTGATCTATAATCGTTTGAACACTTGGGAATAAGTAGAAAGTCCCATCTGCAGGAACAACCTCTACTCCTGGCATTTCTTGCAATCTTTGAAAGACATATTGGTGTCTTTGGTGAAAAGCTTGATTCATTTCCTCAACAACATGTTGGTTTCCTGTTAAAGCTGCAACTGCTGCTTTTTGTGCGATGGAACAGGGATTGGAGGTCGATTGTGATTGAACGGATTTCATTTGCTCAATGACGGCTTTATCACCGGCAGCATAGCCAATGCGCCATCCTGTCATCGCATAAGCTTTTGAGACGCCATTGAGTACAATTGTTTGGGCTTTAAGTTCAGGAACAGCATTGACGATATTGTAAAATGGTTTATTCCATAAAATATGTTCATACATATCGTCTGTAGCAATCCAGATTTGAGGATGTTTTTTTAGAACTTGGCCCAATGCAAACAGTTCATCTTTATTATAAGCCACACCAGAGGGATTGGATGGGCTGTTGATAAATATCATTTTAGTTTTAGGGGTGATGGCTTTTTCTAGTTGCGCGGGTGTGATTTTAAAATGCTGGCTTGCCGTGGTGGGAATAATGACGGGTGTGCCTTCTGCAAGTAGTACCATATCTGGATATGAAACCCAATATGGTGCTGGAATGATGACTTCATCACCTGGATTAAGTAAAGCCATGCATAAGTTATAACAACATTGTTTGCCACCTGTTCCCACGATGATTTCATTGAGTTCATATTCCAGGGCGTTTTCTTCTTTCAATTTGTGCTGAATGGCTTTTTTTAAATCTGGAATTCCATCTACTGCAGTGTATTTGGTAAAGCCTGCTGCAAGTGCTGCAATGGCTGCATCTTTGATGAATTGTGGTGTATCAAAGTCAGGTTCACCTGTCCCAAGACCAATAATATCTTGTCCTTGAGCCTTTAGTTTGGCGGCTTTCTCAGCTACGGCCAAAGTTGGGGATGGCTTAATTTTTTGCATGCGATCTGCAAGCCTCATATCCATTTTTATACTCCTGTGCTATATTCATAGCTATGAAAGAACTGTTTAAAATAAAATCTTCTTTTTCACCCTCAGGTGATCAGCCTCAGGCCATCAAAACCTTGGTTGAAGGTGTTGAAGCGGGTCTGGCAAAACAAATTTTACTGGGTGTAACGGGCTCAGGCAAAACATTCACCATGGCTCATGTTATTCAACAATTGCGTCGCCCTGCTTTGGTGATGGCACCCAATAAAACTTTAGCTGCACAATTGTACAGTGAATTTAAATCATTTTTTCCAGACAATGCCGTTGAGTATTTTGTCTCTTATTACGATTATTATCAACCAGAAGCATACGTTCCTGCTTCAGATACTTTCATTGAAAAAGATGCCTCTATTAATGAGCACATCGAGCAGATGCGTTTATCTGCAACAAAAGCCTTAATTGAGCGACCAGATGCAATCATTGTGGCAACGGTTTCAGCCATTTATGGTCTTGGTGATCCTCAGGGTTATTTGGGGATGGTTTTACATTTGTCTGCGCATGAAACCTGTCCTCAACGTAAGATTTTGGCAAGACTTGCTGAAATGCAATACGTAAGAACCACCGCAAGCTTAAGTCGTGGACAATTTCGCGTCAATGGCGATGTAATTGATATTTTTCCTGCCGATAGTGACAAAGAAGCGGTTCGGATTGAATTGTTTGATGACGAAATTGAGCACATAACAATTTTTGATCCATTAACTGGCGTGGTGATAAAACGCTTACCCAGAATCACTATATTCCCTAAAACCCACTATGTTACACCTCGAGAGCGAATTCTAGAAACCATTGAGCAAGTCAAAGA
>DHHZ01000016.1 GCA_002403515.1 Legionellales bacterium UBA4759
TTAAGCACCATTTAACATATTTGACCTTCAATCTTAAAACCATGTCACTGGGTAACGGTGGTGGGTTTTGGACTCTTAATTTAGACACCATTTTTTTCTCAGTTTTGATGGGCTTAATAGCCATTGGGATACTGTATGCAGCTGCTAGAAAAGTAACTACTGGCGTCCCAGGAAAATTACAAAACTTTGCAGAAATGATGTTGCAATTTGCTGATGGGCAGGTCAAAGACTGTTTCCATGGCAAAAACAATTTGATAGGACCGCTGGCGTTAACTATATTTTTATGGGTATTTCTCATGAATTTCATGGATATCGTACCAGTTGATATTTTACCCAAAGTTGCTCAATTATTTGGTTTCCATTATTTAAAAGTTGTGCCAACCAATGATTTGAATATGACTTTTGCAATGTCATTGTCGGTATTTTTCTTAATTATTTTTTATAGCTTAAAAATCAAAGGCATTAAAGGGTTTACTAAAGAGCTTGCACTGCAGCCATTTAATCATCCATTGGCAATTCCATTTAACTTGTTATTGGAATTAACAGGATTAATTGCAAAGCCTATATCTTTGGCATTGCGACTTTTTGGTAATTTATACGCTGGTGAATTGATTTTTATCTTGATTGGTTTATTAACTTTACAAGCAAGTTGGTCTCATCCAACCGCAGGTTCTGTGACTTTATCAATCACCCAGGTATTGCTTTCATTGGGATGGTCAATATTTCATATTTTGGTTATCACCTTGCAAGCCTTCATCTTTATGGTGCTAACGATTGTTTATCTTAGCTTGGCACATGAAGAACATTAAACTAAGTTGTGTTAAATTTTTGTTAAAATAAAGGGGAAAAAAATGCAAGTTGCTAGTTTATTAGCTCAAGTACAAAGCATGACCGTTATTGCGGTAGCGTTATTAATCGGTTTAGGTGCTTTAGGAACCGCTATTGGATTCGGTTTGCTAGGTGGTAAATTCTTAGAAGGTGCTGCTCGTCAACCTGAAATGGTTCCTATGTTACAAGTTAAAATGTTTATCGTTGCAGGTCTTTTAGACGCGGTAACCATGATTGGTGTTGGTATTGCATTGTTCTTTACATTCGCAAACCCATTTTTGGCAAATTTGACAGCTTAATCTAGATGGGAGTTTTAACTCCCTTCTCGCTTTATTGGAGAAGAGATCGTGGATATTAACATGACTCTGGTGGTACAAATGCTAGTATTTGCTGGCTTTGTATGGTTTACCATGAAATTTGTATGGCCACCATTATCAAAAGCACTTGATGATAGACAAGCAAAAATTGCTGAAGGCTTAGCTGCAGCAGAGCGTGGTCGTCATGAGTTAGAATTAGCTCAAAATCATATCAAAGAAGAATTAAAGCAAGCCAAAGCACAAGCCTCTGAATTGATTGAAAAAGCCAGTAAACAATCAGCTTTATTGATTGAAGAAGCTCGTTCTGAAGCTAAAGAATCTGCAGCGCGTGTTTTAAAACAAGCCGAAGAACAAATTGGTTTGGAAATGCAACGTGCACAGCAAAAATTACGAGAAGAATTGGCAGGATTGGTTTTAGCAGGAATGGAAAAAGTGATTCAAGAAACACTATCTGATTCTGCAAAAAAACAAGCTGTTGATCAATTGATTAACGAAATTGCAGAAGGTTAGGTCGTTATGAAAGACTTGCAAACTGTCGCTCGACCTTATGCCAAAGCACTTTTTGAATTGGCTTTAAAGCATCAGTCCTTGAATGAGTGGAGTGATGCTTTACATGTTTTATCTCAAGCTGTTGAAGATCAAAACATGCAGCGTATGCTGAACCATCCAGAAGTGACTGGAGCGATGTTAGTAGAGATTTTAGCTACTGTTGCCAAGCAATCTACCAAGTCTAAAGATCAGTTGAAATTAATTGATCATGCACTTGCCATGATGGCCGAACATCATCGCTTGCCAGTAATTCCTGAAGTTTGTCGTCAATATGAAATGTTAAAAGATGCACATAGCAAAATGTGTGCTGGTGTTGTTTATACCGCCATTAAACTTGATGATAAACAAATGAGTAAATTGGTATCAGGTTTACAAAAAAAATTAAACAAAACCGTGAATTTGTCCCAAGTCATTTCGCCTGAATTATTAGGCGGCGCTAAAATTCAAATTGGCGATATGGTGATTGATGGTACTTTACGTGGGCGCATACAACGATTGGCACAATCATTGTATTCGGCTTCTTGAGAAGGTTTTTATTAAGAGGATTCTTTCATGTCAGAACAAATTGCGCTGAGTCCCTCAGAAATTAGTGACATTATTAAACAAA
This sequence comes from Legionellales bacterium UBA4759, assembly GCA_002403515.1. GTDB lineage: Bacteria > Pseudomonadota > Gammaproteobacteria > Legionellales > Legionellaceae > UBA2653. The sequence continues at coordinate 2,302 of DHHZ01000016.1, forward strand.
AAATTGAACAATTTAAAGTTGTTGCTGAAGTCAGTAACGAAGGTACAATTGTAAGCCTTAAAGACGGTATTGTTCGTCTTCATGGTATGGAAGCGGTAATGCAAGGGGAGATGATTGAATTCCCTGGCAATACCTATGGTTTAGCATTGAACTTAGAAAGAGATTCTGTCGGTGCGGTAATTTTAGGTGATGCGTCTCATTTGTCTGAAGGACAAAAAGCGCGTTGCACAGGCCGTATTCTTGAAGTTCCTGTCGGTCCACAATTATTGGGTCGTGTAGTGAATGCTTTAGGCGAGCCAATTGATGGTAAAGGCCCTATTGAAACAGATTTACATGCACCTATTGAAAAAGTTGCACCCGGTGTAATTGCCCGTCAATCGGTTTCTCAACCTGTTCAAACTGGTTTAAAAGCGGTAGACGCCATGATTCCTGTTGGTCGTGGACAACGTGAGTTAATCATTGGTGATAGACAAACTGGTAAAACAGCGATTGCCATTGACACCATTATCAACCAAAAAGGTACTGGTATTAAGTGTATTTATGTTGCTGTTGGTCAAAAAGCATCTTCTGTTGCCGCTATCGTGCGTAAATTAGAAGAACACGGCGCAATGGAACACACCATCGTTGTTGTTGCAGGCGCTGCTGATGCAGCTGCTTTACAATTTATCGCACCTTATGCAGGTTGCGCGATGGGCGAATATTTCATGGAAAATGGTCAAGATGCCTTGATTATTTATGATGATTTAACCAAGCATGCTTGGGCATACCGTCAAATTTCATTGTTATTAAAACGTCCACCTGGTCGTGAAGCTTATCCAGGGGATATTTTCTATTTGCATTCTCGCTTATTAGAGCGTGCTGCACGTATTAACGCTGAAGAAGTAGAAAAATTAACCCATGGCAAAGTCAAAGGTCAAACGGGTTCTTTAACCGCTTTACCCGTGATTGAAACCCAAGCGGGTGACGTTTCTGCGTTCGTACCTACCAACGTTATTTCGATCACCGACGGTCAGATCTTTTTAGATGTTGACTTGTTTAACTCAGGTGTTCGTCCTGCGATTAACTCTGGTTTATCGGTATCGCGTGTAGGTGGTGCTGCTCAAACCAAAATTATGAAAAAACTTGGTGGTGGTACTCGTTTAGCTTTAGCGCAATTCCGTGAATTAGAAGCGTTTTCTCAATTTGCTTCTGATTTGGATGAAGCAACACGTAAGCAGTTGGAACGTGGTCAACGTATTACTGAAATCATGAAGCAAAAACAATATGCGCCATTTTCAGTAGCACAAATGTCAGTGTCTTTATTCGCAATTGAAAAAGGCTTTTTAGACGATGTGGCTGTTGCAGATGTACGTGCATTCGAACATGGTTTACAAGAGTATATGCAACATCATCATGCTGAATTGATGAAAAAAATCAATGAATCTGGTGATTACAATGGCACAATTGAAGAACAATTGCATGCTGCTGTAACTGCTTATAAGAAAATTGCCTAATTAACCTATGGTGGTGTTTACACCACCTTTAATTTAGTGTGAATCAAAATGGCTGGTGCAAAAGAAATACGAAGCAAAATTGCAAGCATTAAAAATACCCAGAAAATTACTCGGGCTATGGAAATGGTTGCTGCAAGTAAAATGCGTAAAACTCAAGATCGCATGAAAACATCACGTCCTTATGCACAAAAAATTAATCAAGTGATTCAGCATTTATCGCGTGCAAATTCTGAATACCGACATGCATTTTTACAAACTCGTGAAGTGAAAAAAGTGGGTTTGATTGTGGTCACGTCGGATAGAGGGTTGTGCGGTGGTTTGAATGCCAACTTGTTACGTTTATCAGTTCAAGAAATGAAAAGCTGGAGTGAGAAAGATCTTAAAATTCAGTTGGCCATTTTTGGACGCAAAGGACAAGCATTCTTTCGCCGTGTCGGCGGACAGGTGATTGCGACGTCAGGACCTATGGGCGATACGCCAAGTTTATCTGATGTCATTGGTGTTGTTCAGTCGATGTTACAAGCTTATGAAAAGGGTGAAATTGATGCTCTTTACATCGCTTATAATGAGTTCGTCAATACAATGACCCAAAAACCAGTAGTTGAACAATTGCTACCTTTACCTAGCAATGAATCAGATGAAAATCTACAACATTACTGGGATTATATCTATGAGCCCGATGCTAAGGAATTGTTAGATCAATTATTACGTCGCTACATAGAAATGCAGGTTTATCAAGCAGTTGTTGAAAACATTGCTTGTGAGCAAGCGGCGAAGATGGTTGCCATGAAAAGTGCAACTGACAACGCAGGTGAGCTTATTAAAGAATTTCAATTGGCCTATAACAAAGCGCGTCAAGCTGCAATTACCCAAGAATTGGCGGAAATTGTGGGCGGTGCCGCGGCTTTATAAGAGGGTGAGTTATGAGTAAAGGTACTATTGTACAAGTAATTGGTGCGGTGGTTGACGTTGAGTTCCCACGCGATAATGTTCCCAAAGTCAATGATGCTTTGCAAATTGAAGAGGGTAACTTGGTTTTTGAAGTTCAACAACAATTGGGTGACGGTGTCGTTCGTACAATTGCTTTAGGAACAACCGATGGTTTAAAACGTGGTTTGCAAGTTATCAATACTGGTGAGCCTATTCAAGTTCCTGTTGGCGTTGAAACATTAGGTCGCATCATGGACGTTTTAGGACGCCCTGTGGATGAGAAAGGTGATATTGGTGCCAAAGAACATTGGTCTATTCACCGTGCGGCGCCTACCTATGAAGAACAAGCAGGTAGCCAAGAAATTTTAGAAACAGGGATTAAAGTTATCGACTTGTTATGCCCGTTTGCTAAGGGTGGTAAAGTTGGTCTTTTCGGTGGTGCGGGTGTAGGTAAAACCGTTAACATGATGGAATTAATTCGTAACATCGCGATCGAGCACAGTGGTTATTCTGTATTCGCGGGTGTTGGTGAACGTACCCGTGAAGGTAATGACTTCTATCACGAAATGAAAGATTCTAACGTATTAGACAAAGTATCTTTGGTTTATGGACAGATGAATGAGCCACCTGGTAACCGTTTACGTGTTGCTTTAACAGGTTTAACCATGGCTGAAAAATTCCGTGATGAAGGTCGTGACGTATTATTGTTTATTGACAATATTTATCGTTATACCTTAGCAGGGGTAGAGGTTTCTGCTTTATTAGGTCGTATGCCTTCTGCGGTAGGTTACCAACCAACATTGGCTGAAGAAATGGGTATGTTACAAGAGCGTATTACTTCAACCAAAACTGGTTCTATTACCTCTATTCAAGCGGTTTATGTACCAGCGGACGATTTAACCGATCCATCTCCTGCAACAACCTTTGCTCACTTGGATGCGACTGTTGTATTGTCTCGTCAAATTGCTGAGTTAGGTATTTATCCTGCGGTAGATCCACTTGACTCTACTTCTCGTCAATTAGATCCTTTAATCGTTGGTACTGAACACTATGACACTGCGCGTCGTGTTCAAATGACATTACAACGTTATAAAGAATTAAAAGATATTATCGCAATTTTAGGTATGGATGAGTTATCAGAAGATGATAAACGTGTGGTTTACCGTGCGCGTAAAATTCAACGTTTCTTATCTCAGCCATTCTTCGTTGCAGAAGTATTCACCGGTTCACCTGGTAAGTATGTATCCTTGAAAGATTCTATTAAGGGCTTCCAAGCGATTCTAAATGGTGAATGTGATGAATTGCCAGAACAAGCGTTTTACATGGTTGGTACCATTGAAGAAGCGTTTGAAAAAGCAAAAACCCTGTGAGAGAAGATAACATGCCTATAACCATGCATCTTGATATCGTCAGCGCCGAGAAAGAAGTTTTCTCGGGCGTTGTACAATTTGTTGTTGTAACGGCAGAGCTTGGTGAAGTTGGTATTAAACCCGGTCATGCACCAATGCTTACCCTTTTAAAGCCTGGTGAGATTCGTGTCACTTTAGGCAATGGTGAAGAGCAAATATATTACGTTTCTGGTGGTATGTTAGAGGTTCAACCCTTTTATACGACTGTTTTGGCAGATACCGTTGAGCGTGCAGAGTCTTTAGATGAAGCGGCTGCGTTAGAAGCCAAGAAGCGCGCTGAAGAAGCTATGCAAAAACGTGATAGTGATGTTGACTATTCATTAGCTGCTGCTGAGTTAGCAAGAGCTGCTGCTCAGATTAGAGCAATTCAAAAATTGCGTAAAAAAACGCATGCATAAGTATAAAGCGGTGTTATTGAATTAACGCCGCCCTTCTGATCTACATCCTAAACAATAGAACAATTTTTTTTCAAATTAGCCTTTTTTTGGCTTAGGTGTTTGTCAATTTTTCGTTTTTGTGTTAATATTGGCCTCCATTGTTTGTTTAATCTGCATGGTGTCTGATTATGTTATTTGCAACACTTAAAATGTACCAAGTGGCCTCAACTGAAGCTTACGATAACGCTCTGAAGGTCTTTTCAGCACAGTTGTACGCCCAAAAACCTGCTACTCAAAATAAAGTAGATTTCTTATTAGAAAGGTTTTGTGCTTTACCAGACATCATAGACCCTGAAGGTTTAAAAGCTTTTACTCAAGCAAGAGCTTATGCAGTAAGTCGTTTTGTGATGACCCAGCAAGACTTTGTACAATTTATAGAACATTTTTATTTTTTATTGACTACAGAAGACACCGCCTTTAAAATCACGCCACGCCAAAAACAAGCGATTAAAAAGGGATTGAGTGAAGTTTATTTAGGTACTATTTGTGAGCCTGGTAAAGTCACTC
>DHHZ01000005.1 GCA_002403515.1 Legionellales bacterium UBA4759
GAAAATATTTCTCGTTTTACTCAGGATTTTAAAGATGTAGAAGTCATTCGTCTTGAACAAAATTATCGCTCTACCAATACCATTTTACAAGCCGCCAATAGTTTAATTGCCAATAATCGCGAACGCATGGGTAAATCTTTGTGGACAGAAGGTGGGTACGGCGAAAAAATTTGTTTATACAGTGCCTTCAATGAACTTGAGGAAGCCATTTTTGTCAGAGATCAGATTCAAAAAGAACTGCAGTCAGGAAGACCTGCCAATGACATAGCGATATTGTATCGCTCAAATGCGCAATCCCGTGTCATGGAGGAGGCCTTGCTTCGAGCCGGTGTCAGTTATCGAATTCATGGCGGTATGCGCTTTTTTGAACGTGCCGAAATTAAAGACGCGCTCGCTTACTTACGTTTATTGATTAATCCTCAAGACGATGCGGCTTTTGAACGTGCGATTCATGTTCCCAGTCGCGGTATTGGGGAAAAGACCTTAAGTCATATTCGTGAAGTTGCTTTGCAACAAAATTGCTCTTTGTGGGCGGCTGTGGAGTTTGCACTGGCGGCTGACCATTTTACACCACGCGCAACAACGGCTTTAAATAGCTTTTGTCAGCTCTTTTTATCTTGGAAAACTACCATGAAGGAATTGAGTTTGTCATCGGTGGTGATGACCATTTTAGAAGAAAGTGGTCTTTTGATGCATTATAGTGAAAAAGGTAAAGAGCGTTCTGAATCCAAACGTGAAAACTTATTGGAATTAGTGAATGCTGTTGATGAATTTTCTCGTCAACACACCGAATCTGAAGATATGTTATCTTTTTTAACCCAAGCTGCTTTAGAGGCAGGTGAATGGCAAGCAGAATCTCATGAAGCGCATGTGCAATTGATGACATTACACGCTGCAAAGGGACTAGAGTTTCCAGTGGTATTCATGGTGGGCATGGAAGAGGGCTTATTTCCAAGCCAAATGTCTATGGATGAACCTGGTCGTTTGGAAGAAGAAAGACGTCTTTGTTATGTGGGCATGACCCGTTCCATGGAAAGATTGTTTTTAACTTATGCGGAAGTGAGAAGACAATATGGTCGAGAGCAATACCATAGACCCTCACGATTTTTAGCAGAATTGCCAGGAGACTTGGTCCATGCTGTTCGTCCCAAAGCCTCTCAAACTTTCAAGGCACCTTCGGTTCCTCAAGCAAAAACCCAAAGTGATTTGCCATTTAAGATAGGTCAAACAGTACATCATGCACATTTTGGCTCAGGCACCGTACTTGCCTTCGAAGGCGATGGTAAAAACGCACGTATTCAAGTGCGGTTTAATCAACATGGGGCAAAATGGTTAGTGTTAGCGTATGCTAAATTACAAGCTGTTTAGGAGATTCACCAGTGACTGATATTGAATTAAGTATTGTTGATACTTTTACTGATAAAGTTTTTCATGGACAACCGGTTGCTGTTGGTTTTTTACAGGAAGATATTAATGATGAATTGTTACATGCCATTGCTTTAGAAAACAATTACCCTGAAACCATATTTTTTCAATATCGAAATGATGCGTGGCTTGTGCGTTCTTTTAATGCACAAGGGGAGGTTTACAGCAATGGAAATGGTATATTAGCAGCAGCTCATAATTATTTTCATTTACAAAAAAATAAACCCAATGTTTTAGAATTCAAAACTGTTATCGGCTATTCAAAATTGATTTATAAAAAAGATAAAATCTATTTAGAATACCCCTACATCCAAGTTCAACCTGGAAAAGTACCCGAAAATTATTATGAAAATTTTTCTATTAGGCCCTTAGAAATACTACAAAATGGCCCTGATGTGATTGCATTTTTTGAAAACCAACAACAAGTTGAGCAATGCCAAATTCAAATTTTGGCTTTTAAAAATTTAATTTCTGGTGCATTGATTCTCACAGCAAAAGGGGAAGAGGCCGATATTTATTGTCGCTGTTTCACACCCAGAGTTTCTATACAAGAAGAAACAGCCACGCCCTCGATTTATTCAAGATTATTTCACTGGTGGAGTCAGCGTTTAGGTCATAAAACGCAAATGCGCTTTGTGCAAGGATTGATGCGAAGAAGTGAAATTGAGGCTTTTGTGCAGGATACCAAGCTTTGGGTGGGTGGGGCTTGTCGTTGTTATTTCAAAGGAAAATTATTGCTGTAGGGAGTGCTTTCAAAGTTTCAAGGGTATTGTTAGAATAAAGTTTCTAAGTGTAAGCAATAACAGGGAGGTTGTTGGTGAATCCAGGAAAAAAATTTCGACAGGCGGTTTTAGAACATCAACCAATTCCTATTCTAGGCGTTATTGATGCTTACGCAGCAAAATTAGCAGAAAAAGCAGGTGCAGCATCCTTGTATTTATCAGGAGCGGGTGTGGCAAATGCACATTTTGGTCTTCCTGATTTGGCAATGACTACACTCACTGAGGTCGTCAACGCTGCTCAAAAAATTACCCAAGCCACCGCTTTACCGCTATTGGTTGATATTGATACTGGTTTTGGCTCAATCTTAAATATTGAACGTACCATACGCCTAATGGAAAGTGCTCAGGTTGCGGCTGTGCAGATAGAAGATCAGTTTTTTGCTAAAAGATGTGGTCATCGCGATGGCAAACAAATTATTTCTAAACATGCGATGGGTGAGCGTATTGCTGCAGCAAGCCAGGCAAGAAAATCAACGGATTTTGTCATCATGGCAAGAACCGATGCCCTTGCCCTAGAGTCTCGTGATGAGGTGCTAGAACGTATCTCATATTATATCAAGCAAGGTGCTGATATGATATTTTTAGAAGCGATTCAAGATGCGATGGATTTGAAATATATTGCATCCAAAACTTCTGTTCCCATTTTAATTAATAGTACTGAGTTTGGAAAAACACCTATTCAACCTTTAAGCTTTTGGCAAGAGCATGGTGCCAAAATGGTGTTGTATCCATTAAGTGCATTCCGAGCTGCAGCAAAGGCAACTTGGCATGTCTATGAAACTATTCTAAGAGAGGGAAGCCAAGCTTCTTTAATTGGTGACATGCAGACTCGCCAAGAACTCTATGATGTTCTTGATTATTACCGTTATGAGGAACAACTCAATCAATCATTTGGGGATACACATGATGAATAAACCAGGAGGTTTGGCGGATGTCGTGGCTGGTGAAACCGCGATTTGTACCGTCAGTGCAACAGATAGTGCATTGTGTTATCGGGGTTATCGCATTGAAGATTTGGTGGGGCTTGCTTCCTTTGATGAAGTTGCATATTTATTAATTGAAGGGCAATTGCCAACGAAGGCGCAATTGGCATCGTGGCAAGCTGAACGCACCATATCACAAATCTTGCCTGTGGAATTAAAAAAATGGTTAGAAGAGTTTCCAAAAGAAGCACATCCCATGGATGTGATGCGCTCTGCTTGTTCTTTATTGGGTATGCTGGAACCTGAAAATGAACCAACCATTGAATCTGGCAAAAAGATAGCTAAGCGCTTGTTTGCTTTGTTCCCATCAATTTTAGCTTACTGGTATCAATATCATTTTGTTTCAAGCAATGTGAGAATGGGGGCTGAAATGTCCTATGCTGGGCATTTTTTATTTGGCCTTCATGGCAAAACTGCAGAAAAAGCATGTATTGAAATGTTAAATGTGTCTTGCATCTTATATGCAGAGCATGAGTTTAACGCCTCAACATTTGCTGCAAGGGTCACTTGTGGCACCAATTCTGATTTTTATTCATCCATTTGTAGCGCGATTGGAACCTTGAAGGGGCCCTTACATGGGGGGGCAAATGAGGCCGCTATGGCTTTATTTGAAAAAATAAGTTCGCCTGAGCAGGCCAAAGTTGTGATTGAAAAGATGTTGGACAATAAAGAAAAAATCATGGGTTTTGGGCATCGAGTTTATCAGGAAGGTGATCCTCGTTCTCCTATCATTCAAGCATGGGCCAAACGTTTGGCAGAAAATTCCGGTCAAATGAATTTGTATCTGATTGCCGAGACCATTGCTGATGTAGTTTTTAAAGAAAAGGGTTTGTATCCCAATGTCGATTTTTACAGTGCGGTTGCCTATCATTGTGCAGGCATTGCTACACCTTTATTTACACCCATATTTGTTATGGCTCGAATCGCCGGTTGGTCTGCACATGTTTTAGAGCAACGTGCAAACAACCGTCTCATTCGTCCTCAAGCTCTCTACATTGGCCCGGCCCCACAAGAATTTGTTCCTATCGAACTTCGAGGAAATTAGTCATGGAAGCTTATGATTTGGTATTACAAAAATTGGTTGATTATGTTTTAGATCCACCTGAATTTTCAAAAACAGCCATTCAAAATGCACGTTGGAGTTTTTTGGATGCCTTAGGCTGTGGTGTTTTGGCATTAAATTTTCCTGCCTGCACTAAATTGTTGGGGCCTGTTGTTCCTGGGGCATACTGTGAATTAGGCAGTCGCGTACCAGGTTGTCAGTGGGAACTTGATCCTGTTCAAGCGGCATTTAACATTGGTGCCATGGTGCGTTGGTTAGATTACAACGATACTTGGCTTGCGGCAGAATGGGCTCATCCTTCAGATAATCTCGGGGCAATTCTTGCTGTTGTTGATTATATGTATCGACGTGAAAATAAAGCCTATACCTTAGAGACAGTTATTCATGCCATGATCATGGCTTATGAAATTCAGGGGGTATTGGCTATCAATCACGCGTTTAATCGTCAGGGGTTAGATCATGTCATTCTTGTAAAACTTGCCAGTGCTTTGGTTTCGGCCAAGTTATTGGGTGGTGATAGAGATATGCTATTGCGCACAGCCTCGCAAGTATTTGTGGATGGGCAAAGTTTAAGAACATATCGTCACGCCCCCAACACCGGTTCTCGCAAGTCTTGGGCTGCAGGTGATGCCACATCCCGTGCCGTTAGATTGGCTTTGATATCTCAAACCGGTGAAATGGGTTACCCCAGTGCAATTTCAGAAAGTCGTTGGGGGTTTGGCGCTGTTTCTTTTGCCAATCAATCCATGGATTTAATTCGTCCTTTAAATTGTTATGTGATGGAAAATATTCTCTGGAAAATTTCATATCCTGCTGAATTTCATGCTCAAACTGCGGTTGAGTGTGCCTTGAGATTGCATGAGCAGGTGCGTAATCGTTTTGATGATATAGCCTCCATACAGATTCGTACCCAAGAACCTGCGATTCGTATTATCAGTAAAAAAGGGACCTTGAAAAATCCTGCGGATAGAGATCATTGTTTAGAATATATGGTCGCTGTAGGTTTAGGCTTAGGACGCTTAGAGGCAACTGACTATGAAGAACATATCGCTAAAAAGCCTGTCATTGAAAATTTACGTCGTTTAATGAATGTCAAAGAAGACCCTCAGTTTACCAAAGATTATTATGATTTAGGTAAGCGCGCGATCGGCAATGCTATCAAAATTGAATTTAAAGATGGCACCAGCACAGATTGGGTTGAAGAACACTACCCAATTGGTCATCCAAAGCGTCGTGAAGAGGGGCTGCCATTATTAAAGCAAAAATTCTTACAAAATTTGCGTTCGTATTACTCTGAAGAACAACTCAGTCATATTCGTGAAGTATTTTTGGGTGATGGTGATTGGTTGAAATTATCGATTGATGATTTTTATCGCTTGTTTCAAAAATAATAAATGATTCATTCATCTAAGCTTTGCAAATTAGCTTAGATGAATGTTTAGACTTCATTAAATGCGTCTTTCTATGGATTTTTGACTCATAATACGGGTAGAAATTTCCTCAATTGAATAATGGGTCGAATCAAGAAATGGAATATGTTGTTGTTGATACAAAGATTCTACAGCCGCAATTTCATATTGGCATTGAGTCATAGACGCATACTGACTATTTGGGCGTCTTTCAGAACGAATATGGTGTAATCGTTGCGGGGTAATGGTTAAGCCAAAGAGTTTATGTTTGAATGGTTTTAATGAGCTTGGCAAATGTTGCTGATCAATGGATTCATCTGTTATTGGATAATTGGCGGCATAAATACCAAATTGCAAAGCCATATACAAACAACTGGGAGTCTTGCCACATCGAGAGACACCGATGAGAATAATATCGGCTTGCTCATAGTTTTGATTACCTAAGCCATCGTCACAATTGAGGGCATAATTAATCGCTTCAATTCTTTGGTCATAGCGTTTTGAACTTAAAAAGCCATGTGCGCGTCCAGCTTCATCTACGGATTTACTTTGTAAAATGTTTTCTAGACTGTCAACAATCGGATTGAAAAAATCAAAAAAATGTCCTGGCGCTTTAAACAAAGGTTTAATCATTTCAGAATGAACCATGGTGAGAAATACCAAAGGTTCTTCTTCATTCAATGCATAGTTGGCTTGAATTTTTTCACAAATACTTTGAATTTTATCGATGGAATCTGTGTAGGGAAATGAGTGGTAATGAAATTCAAAATTAGGAAATTGTGATAAAACGCTATTGGCAAATGATTCTACAGTAATACCAGTCCCATCAGAAATTAAAAATACACTTCTTTTTTGTTTGGCATGATGACTCATAAAAATATCCTTTTAAACTTGGCAAAATCTAATGCATTTGTTATGTTGATAATATAAAGGAATTTTATATGAAATTATCATGGAATACGATCGTTTTGAGCACCACGAAAAATTATACATTTTTGGCATGATATCGTTAATACTGGGCCTTGTCGGTATCGCAGGCACAGTCTACTTCTTACCTTACATTTTTTTTGATTGGAGCTACGCAATTCCAGCTCAGTTTTTAAGTCTTGCTGAAACGCTTCAAACTGATTATGGGTTTACCAAGGGTTCTTCAGAGCTCACCATTGTTGGCGTTATTTTTTTTCTTGGTCTTTTATTTTTACTCATCGCAGAAATCATTGCTAATCATATCGAACAAGCGGAGTTAAGAGCCCGAAAAGTCATTATTCATGATATTCCAAAAGAAGCAGAAGAAGAAAATCTTGCGAATGCAGAAAAAAATGACACCTGGCGGATTGTGCTGGTGGTTGCCATCGTATTATTTTTTACCGTGGTCGGGGTTAAAATTTTAGAGTGGAGTGTAACGTCCCCCACGCCCAATACTTTTCAATAAGGAAAAACACTTATGTTTTTATGGATGAAAAAAATTAAAGAAAAACGGTTGCTAAAAAAAATAAAAAGTTTGCTTGATCAAAGAAAGCTTAATCAAGTCAATGATAAACAACTGCTTGAAGAAATTAATTTATTAAATCAGTTAGCAAAACTCTATGGGCAATTGCAAAAGTATATCAAAGATTATCCTTATGCTTTGGAAATGCAAGTATCTGCTTATCGAAGTGCTGCCGAACTCAATGATAAAGAGGCTTATCTTTGGCTTGCACAAGAATTACTAAGACATGCCAGAGCTTGTGAACAATGGCAACTGGGTGAAGTCTTAGCCAGTGATTTTAACCATAGCCAACAAGAACATTATTACAAGCAAGCGCATGCTTTCTTAGAATTGGCTAGTGCAAATAATACCGATGCAATTCGTTTGATGGGCTTATGTTATATTCATGGTTGGGGTTTTGTAATCGATAGAAAAAAAGGGTTTTCTTTGATTGTTGATAGCATCAATAAGGACAATAGCTGGGATAAACTTCCAGAAATTTTCTCAAAGATGGGTTTGAATAAACCTGAATTTTTAAGTGAGCTGATTCGCTTTAGAACAACTGGTGATTCCAAATAAGCAAACCAAATTGCTTTGGAAATACCAATATCAAAAATCCAGCTACACAAAGAGAAGGTCCAAAGGGGATGGGTTCGCCAATTTTTTTCCTGCGCATGAGTGCGAACACCAACCCCAACAAACTACCTATAAATAAAATATTGAAAATTTGAAAAACACCAAGCCAAGCACCAAGAGCAGCCATCAATTTAAAGTCGCCATAACCAAAACCTTGTTTTTTGGTGGTCCAAAAAATGAGATGATAAAATCCCCACAGACCTAAATATCCAAAAATTGCTCCATATACCGCCGATTGTAAATTACAAAATAATCCAAAACTATTGGCCATTAAACCTGACCATAAAAGTAAATAATTAAGAAGATCTGGAATCATCATGGTTTCTAAATCGATGATGAAAATAACCAGTGCTAGGCTAATGAATACACTCACCCAAAAAAAAAGTTGGGGTTGAGGAAACTGATAAAAGCCAATCCCAATTAAAATCATATAGCTCAGCTCAACCCAGAAGTAACGTGCAGAAATTTTTTCATGACAATAATGACACTTCCCGCGTAACAATAGATAACTGATAAGCGGAATATTTTGCCACCAAGACAATGGATGATGACATTGAATACAATGTGAGCTAGGAAGAGCAAGATTAAATTTTTTAAAAGGGTGGGTTTTCTTTTTTAATTTGAGCATCAAAGGCAGTCGGTGTATCACAACATTCAGAAAACTTCCAACCAAATAAGCCAGTAAAATGATGGTTCCAATATTATAAATTCCATTCATGGTTTTCGTCCGGGTAAAAAGCGATATTTCCAAAATCCATTTTTTCATTGGCAAAATGCAGACTTTTTTTGGTATAAATCACAAACCAGCCGTGTGGTACTGCTGCTCTGTAAATGGCATCTCGCAGACCATTCGGTTGTCCCTCGGAGATTTTTTCCCATTTAAGTTCAGCATACGCATTCAAGCATATAAACATGAGCAACACTGTAAGCATTTTTTTCATAAATTTTAATCTTTGAGACAATCTAAATTGATTATAGGTGCTCTTGTAGAATAAATAAATATTTTTTATTCGCCCAATAATCGAGTGAATTGTTTGAGTTTTGAAGAATTTTTTCAATAATAAACAATGAACAAAAAATAAATGAAAAAAAAGTAAAAAAATGTTTGCATTGGGGTAGTGGTTATAATAATATTGCTGACGGAGAGGTGGCAGAGTGGTCGATTGCGGCGGTCTTGAAAACCGTTGAAGAGAAATCTTCCCAGGGTTCGAATCCCTGTCTCTCCGCCAGATTCCTTCTTTAAATATCGTTTCAATAATCTTTCTTAAACAAACGCTCAAAGCTTTAGGCCGTATAGGGTTCGAACCTATGACACAGAGATTAAGAGTCTCCTGCTCTACCAGCTGAGCTAACGGCCCTCAATAACTACCATAGCATTATTTTTATCTTTGGTAAATTTTGATATTTGACACTATGCTATTGCTATAGCTATTTTTTTCATGATATAAAGTGGCCGTAATAGATTTGGAATAGGGATGACAAAATGTCTGATTTAAGCCATTCAAAATGGCGATTAGGTGTCGCAGGACTTTTAATTTTAAGTTTGGTCGGTTGTAAGAATTTATTGAGCAAAGATGAAAATCCTTACAAGGATCTATCTGCTGATGAATTGTATGCTGAAGCACAAAAAGAACTAAAAAAACATGAATATACCAGCGCGATTAAACGCTTAGAAGCTATGGATAGTATGTATCCATTTCATGATAAAACTGAACAAGCGCAGTTGGAGTTAATTTACGCTTATTATCAAAAGGAAGATTTTGCTTCTTGTTCGGCAACAGCAGATCGTTTTATTCATTTATATCCGCGTTCAGCAAAAGTTGATTATGCATACTACATGAAGGGTATGGCTAATTTCAGACAATTGCGCGGCGCATTGGCTGATTTTGCGCCAATGGATTTAGCATGGCGTGATCCGGGCACACAATCTCAGGCTTATTCTGATTTTGCAACCCTGGTGGAGCGTTATCCGAATTCAAAATACACACCCAATGCAAAACAACGCATGATATATCTACGTAATTTGTTTGCTGGGCGCGAAATGCACACGGCCAATTATTACTACTATCGTCAAATGTATGTGGCGGCTTCAGAGCGTGCTAACTACGTGGTCCGAAATTACTCTCAATCCAGCAGTGCACGACCAGCATTGGGATTGATGTATTATTCTTATTTGAAATTGGGCATGATAGAAGCGGCCAATGATGCTTTAGCAGTTTATCAAGCGACTTATCATTGTATGCCTAAAAAACCCAAAAATATTTTAAGGTGGTAAAAGACAGCTTTCGCTGTCTTTTTTTTAACATGCAACACTGACCATGTCGTCTAACAGTTGTTGATAAGTGTGTCCCACCAATAACAAATTACTCAGTTGCTCATCTTTTTCAAGATCATCAATGGTATTGGCATCAATTTGTTCTTTGAGCGATGGTAACGCCTGAACACGTTTGAAGCCAAATTTCGAGTTGAGATGAAATTGAATCATTTCACGCCAAACAAAAGAAATTTCACTTGGAATTAAGCCTTGTTTAATCCAATTATCAGCAGAATCTTCTTCCCAATTATAACCTTGGCATTTGATTTGTTTTCTTTGATTGTCTTCATCAACAAAAGCCAATCTATCCGATAATTGTAAGAAGTGTGGCAGGCTTTGTGGTTCGCTTAACCATTGTTGCCAATGATTGATAAAATCATCTTTGGGAGTGATGGGGGTAATCTCAATCGATTGTTGAACGGTTTTATGAATTAGAGAAATGATTAATTCAAGTTGTTGTTGACTGGTGGATTGAATAAACATTCTTTGACGAATTTTATCAAATAAAATCATTTGGTGTTTTTGTACACAAAAAGCTTTGGGCAATAAATTAAACTCTGTATCTTGTTTGAGTTGTTGTTTTTCATGACGTTTCAGGGCGAAACCTCTGGCATTGCTCAACTCTTTTGCTTTACTTTCAACCGTATGATTTACAACAGATTGAGGTAGAATTCGTTCTTCTTTGCCAAAATAGCAAAAACTATAAGACTGAATCGTTTCACTATAGGTATCTGGGGCAACAGTTTTCCAGCCAAAGCTAGTTCTGGCATGGGGTGAGCAGGGGGTTAATGCATGCTCATGTAAATTCGGGGCCAAATCTTTTTCAAAATCAAAAGAGATGTTAAATACTTGAAATTGTCTTAACCACATCATCATTCCTTTTTCTTATTTTAAAAAAAGGAATGATACCATTGCTTATGGATGAAACAAAGGTAAAGCAGGTGATGAAATATTATCTTTGATAAGATGATAACCGTCACGTTCGTTTGCGATATAAATTAGTGTCCAACCACTAATCATAGAACCATCACCAAATACACAAACATCATTTTCACCCAGTGTTGAGGTAAATGAACCCGGTGCAGCAAATAAAGAAACTGTTCCGCCTAGATTTTTACATACATTGTGAGAGGGGTTTGAATCATCACCTACCCATAATGGAGATGACTCATTAATATTGCCAAGGGTTTTTACATAGGATGCGGCAATATTAGGTTTTGAAGAATTCATGCTCGATAAACCAATTACGGCGTAACCATTATCAATCGTAAACACACAGAATTTTTTAATAAATCCTTTGATTGAACCTTGGCTAGTATTATAAATCATTTCCATGGGCTCGACTTTACCGCCAATCGAGGTGCATGTGTTATCTGCCCAAATGGTGCTTGATAAACAAAGAAGTGTTAAAAAATATCTGATTTTTAACATAACAAACTCATGTTGATCATTTTAAATTCATTATAGTTTCTTTCGATTTAAAGTCAAAGTGATGCCTGCGTTAAAAATTATTTTATATTCCAATCAATGGTAAAACTGTTACACTAATAGCTTTCCCAAATAGTGAATCAGGCAAAATTCAGTTTGGTTACGATGCCGCTTGTAAAAGATAAATTCATCGTTAGGAAATTTATGAATCAATTTAAGCATAATAAAAAGCAGCTAATAATTTCCAAAATACACTTACAGAATCTTTTCCTTAATAATTATCGACTCGCCTGTTTATTTCTAATGTTGGCTAGTTTTACAGTATTACTGCTTAATCATTTTGTCTTTCATTATCAAGGGTTCAATTACGTTAGCCATGATGGTCTGACCTTCCTCAATTCAGCCATTTTCTTGAAAATGGCAAGTTTCATTTTTGAACCACTTAAAAAAATTGAAAAATTTGCCAACGATTGTATCAGGCTTTTTGCGTGTTATGTGATTTTAATGATAGCCACAACCGCAATTCAATATACCCCGTTTGAGCTGATAGATGATTTTTTATTTCAACATGAACCATTACCCATCCCAGACATCATTGATTGGACACGAAGTCATGGCTTACTCTATGAACAACTGACCTGGCTTTATAGTTCTCTAGATGAAGCGCTAGTCATTGTTCCATTTCTATTTATTCTATTGAGACAATCAAATAAAATTAATGACTTATGCCATTTTTTGGTATGGACCTGTATTATCGGCTTTGGTTTTTATTTCTTTTTTCCAAGCTGTGGTCCAGTGCACCTTTTTGATAAAGTTCATTTTATCCAAGCCCAGGCCAATAACTATCAAAAGTATTTTGAAATCCATCATGGTTTATTTCCTGTCAGTGATGACGGTGGTATGATAGCATGCCCGTCATTTCATGTGATTTGGGCATGGTCTTGCACTCGCTTTTTTATTTCCTACAGGCGTTTATTTCCATTTGCATTAACATGGTTTATTGGCATTGTTGTCAGCACCATTTTATTGGGCTGGCATTACTCGATAGATGTTATTTTCGCGCTGCTGATCATCAGTAGCTATGAGGTTTATTCAAGATGGGCTTTAAAACGTGCGTCATATTGGCTCACTAACTGGCAAAATAAATTATTTACTTGAGCTTTTGGGCAAACTCTATACCCGTTTTCTTTGAAAATATATTTTTGTTCTAAGAGAATCATGATATGAGCGAAGATAAGATATATTCATTGCCTGTTCTGCATCTGCTCGGTACAATTTGCCTTTTGTTTTGGATTGCTCATGAATCAATATCATTCAAATGACTCTACACTCCCATCTTTGCTCGAATATACCAAGATTTTCGAATTATTTGATCATCAACAATTAAAACGCTATTTGCCTGAGCAATTTAAATCTTATTCAGAAACTATTTCTCAGGTGAAAGGAAGCCCATTTTATGGTTTATTAGGCGCTATGATTGATTGTGCCTCAGGATTATTTCTTTTTGCCTTGGGTGGTATTCTTTCCAAGTCATTTACAAGTCTTTCTCCACTAGAGCGTTATGTTTTAGCAGCATCACCGATGTTACCTGGTGGTTGTTTACGCATTTGGGCTGCTGCTCAGTCGGATAAAGGGCAAGGTAAGCAAGCAATTTTAAAACTATTAGGTGTAAGCTTGCTTGGTGTTTTAGGACATGTAGTGATGCTATCTTTATCAATTGATTTAGCAAGCATAGATACTCAAAATGCTTTTTATTATATTTTTTTAATAAATAATATTTTAACTGGCGTTGGTATTGCAACCTATTCAGCAGGGATGGCATTGGGTGCACAAGCTGCACCTCATGATGACCCAGAATCTTATTTTTTGCATCTGGAATTAAGCTCACAAAAATTGGGCCAGGATTTAAAGATCAATTGCACTGAAAAATCTTTGGTAGCCGTTTTAAGAAACCCGCCTCGACAATACCTAGCACTCATTGCATGTGCGTCCAATTTTGCCCCTGGAATGACTTTGGTGAGCGCATATTTTTTAATTCCTATCATTGGCTTAAGAAACACCTACATATTTTTTGCAGGCATGACAGGTTTGGGTATGTTGACGACCTGGTTTTGTGTTGAAAATTCGATATTTGATCAACTAAAACAAATTGCCCCAGAACTAGATACGCAAACTACAAAAGAAATTGCTGTATACATGGGGCAGCGTATATTTCCCTCTACAAACTCCTTTTATCAAAGATTTCAAGATTTGGAAAAAAATCAGAAATCTGAAATTCTTAAGGCAACCATCGATTATACGCTAACTTTTGGTTTGTTATCTGCATTGACCGCGATAGGGCCTATCATTTTACAAAATAAAGGTGCGTCGTTGAGTCAATCGGTCTTAACCATGGCAGGGGTTTCGATGTTTTCATCGTTAATGCGTGGATTGATGGTTGCTTGTCCTGCTTTCATGAAAACGCAGTATTGGATGCTAAGTTCACTTTGTGTGATGACGATAAGTAGTATCGTTTTAAAATACGCTAAGGATATAACACTTATTCAAGCCAATATGCTGATATTTGGTGTGTTTAATGGTATAGGAAATTTTTGTGTGGTCGATAGAGTATCCTATAAAATTCCACAAGAGGTTGGTTTAGCAACTGGTATTTCAAGTGGAATTGCTGCATTTTTGGCTTTTCCGATGAGTATTATCATGGCACAAGAAAACAATTGTTTCATGGGTATTTGTGCTTTAGGTTTTGCTTATCATCTCTATCAAAATATTATTGAAAATTGTCAAAGTAAATCCAATGCCAAAATTCATTCTGTAGAAATGACTTTGCCTTAAGAGGGAATTAGAATATTACTGGTAAAAATCTTTAACAAACTCTCAAAATTATATTAATATAAATTGTTTTCGGTATTTTACACTTATAAAAGGAGTTATTGATGTTGAATTTTGGAGTAGC
>DHHZ01000126.1 GCA_002403515.1 Legionellales bacterium UBA4759
TATCCAAAACCAACATCACATGATGGGTGTCGTAATTCATGGACATGGGCTCTCCGACCCATCTGGGGCCGGCCAAAGCAAACACAAGCAATGTCCAAATACCAACCCAATGCCAAAACCAAGGGATATTAGGGGCATGTTGATGAATAGAATCTTGTGAGAGCCACTTGTCAAAAAATGGTACTCGTAATGCGGATTGATATTTAACCTCGACTGGCTTACACCATCGATAAATCAAAAAAGGGATTATGCATAAAATAAGCAACCAGGGTTGACTAAAATCATACATCTACTTGGGCCTCTGTTGTTTAATCCATTGGTGCGCTACTCTAAATCCTTGAGAAATATCATCCTTGTAATAAGATTGATACAACACGTTTTTAAATAATTTTTCACAATCTTCAATGTGGATATTCGAGGAAGTCGCTTTTAAAAAGTTTAACCAGTCATCACCATGCAATCCTGCCACCATTTGCCGTGGATAATAATGCAATGCAGCACGCTTCAAAGTCCTAGCAATTTTTTGTAAAGCATAATTTGCACGTTTATCACGCTTATATTCTTTTTCAACCGCTTTAATTTCTTTAATAAATTGGCGGCGAATTAGAAAATTATCAAAGTATTTCATCCAAGCATTTAATAAATACAAAAACACCAAGCCCAAAAACATAAGCATCCACCATCCTGGTGCAAACGGCCATGGATCAACGTTTTCCGGTACATGAATATCCCTTAATTGTTGCAAAACTGAAGCATCAACCACGTAAACTCCTTAACAAACTTTGACGAACCAACAATGATAAATCGGTTTCAACAGAACAAGCATAATAAGGTACACGAATTTTATTGGCGATTTGTTGCCATTTGGCCATATTATCTTCACAAAAATGCGCATAGTTTTGAAAACTTGTCGATGTTTGCAAATTTAGAGTTTTAACTGCTTGTCCATTTGAAATGGGATAAACACCATATTCAGAAATTCCTTGCTCTAAAATATCCGTCACATGATATAAAATCATATCATGATGTAATCTTAACTCGAACAGATACGGTTGAATGATGGAAGGATCATCGTACCAGTCACTAATCATCAAAATCAAGGTGCCGGGTTTTAAAGTTTTATTCAGCTCTTGTAAGGCTCTTAGAAATTGTGTTGAACTTTTTTCATTCGACCAATCATTCCACGCCTTATCATGATATTGACTTGTGGCATTACTTGCTGACTTTAAAAAATTAATCAATGTTTGATTATGGGCGTGGGGCAACCATAAAGAACGCATAGCCATCGAAGTTAACATTCCACCGACTCTATCCCCATGTGTTTTTGCAGTCCAGGCCAATAAACCCGCCAATTTGGTTGCTAGCACTGATTTTAAACACACACGTGTTCCAAAAAACATTGTCGGAGACATATTTAATAAAATTAAAACGGGGCGCTCTTTTTCAACTTCAAATACTTTAACATGTGGCTTATGCGTTCTGGCAGTTACGCGCCAATCCATTAAACGTACATCATCTCCTGGGAAATAATTTCTTGTTTCCACATAATCCATACCCCGGCCACGAATTTTAGATTTTTGCAGCATCGCGCCTTCGATAGAACGCATGCGGGGATATTTTTGTTTAGACACGAGTTTTTGCAAGGCCAGCAATTCTTGCAAGCTGACCTCGAAACAAGACGTGGTATTTTCTTTTAAGTTAAAGCTACCCATCGTATTAATTCATCAATCAATTGTTCTGGTTGAATCCCTTCGGCTTCTGCTTCAAATGTTAATAATAAGCGATGCCGTAAAACATCATGTAAAATTGCATGAATATCTTCAGGTGTAACAAAATCTCTGCCTGCCAGCCATGCATGTGCTTTTGAACATCGATCGAGGGCAATTGTGGCTCGAGGGCTTGCACCAAAACGAATCCATTGTGACAAAGGAGAATCCATGTATTTTTCAGGCGTACGTGATGCGACCACCAAATCTATCATGTACTGTGTTAAATCTGGACTTGTGAAAACGTCTAGAACTTCTTTTCTTGCTTGAAAAAGTGTGGCCTGAGAAAGTACTTGAGTGGGTGGCGACATTGCAAGGCTTTGATTTTTTGCTTCCTGCCGAGCCAATTCAAGAATTTGTGCTTCAACCTCAGCATTTGGATAATCCACCTTCACATAAAGTAGAAATCTATCCAGCTGCGCCTCAGGAAGTGGGTAAGTACCTTCTTGTTCAATCGGGTTTTGTGTTGCCATCACTAAAAACAATTCGGGCAAGGGGTAGGTTTTGGAACCTATGGTAATTTGTCTTTCTGCCATTGCCTCTAATAGGGCCGATTGCACTTTGGCTGGGGCACGATTAATTTCATCGGCCAAAACCAAATGATGAAATAAAGGGCCTGGTAAAAAAGCAAAACTCCCATTTTCTGGATGAAAAACATCTGTACCCGTTAAATCACCTGGCAATAGATCTGGGGTAAATTGAACCCGATGAAACTTGGCTTCAATGCCATGAGCCAGGGCTTTGACCATGCGGGTTTTGGCAAGACCTGGCGCACCCTCTACTAAAAGGTGACCATCAGCCAATAATGCAATTAATAAACGCTCAGTTAAATGTTCTTGTCCAAGAATTTGGGTATTTAAATATTGTTTTAAATAGCTCAATTGTTCTTGTGTTTTACTCATAACTATTCACTTCTTCTTGTTTTTCTCACACGCTTAGGACCAATAATCATGACATCATCAGCTTGCAATCCTTTACGACCTGTGACTAAGACAAAATTCACTTTGACGCCGTCTTGTAAAAAACGGTAATCGCCACCACGAATTGCTGCCGCATGAAAAAAGTATTCATTGTCATCGGCAATAATAAAACCAAAACGTTTTTTTCTATCAAAAAATTTGATAACACCGTCTTTACGTTGTTTTGGTTTGAACCAATTCTTAATTCTTTGAATAATGTTGAAAATACTCATTAAAAATTTACCCTCATTTTCTTATAACAAGTCGTTGAATTCATCTAGCTTAACATGTCAAAAGACCATGAGACAATCTTTAAACTAGCTCCCCAAAATCATGCCACATTTTTTCAAACTTGAAAATCCTATGTTCTACTGGAATTTTTGGCCTAAAATAGGGTATCATGTGCAACAATTTTAATATTTATTGTTTTTATGATTAATCAAATTAAACTATTTTGGCATTATTTATTACCCAAATATCTCTTAACTCGATTGGCTGGATTCCTCGCCAATTGCAATATTGTATGGTTAAAAAATTACCTCATTCAAGATTTCGTAAAAAAATATCCCGTGAATATGCAAGAGGCTTTAGAAACAAATCCTCTGGCTTATGAAAATTTTAATGCTTTTTTTACTCGTCATCTCAAAGCAGATGCACGCCCAATAGCATCCAATCGCTTTGTAAGCCCAGCAGATGGTTATATTAGCCAAGGTGGTCGGCTTCAAAAAGACAAGCTGTTGCAAGCCAAAGGCATTTATTACACAGTCACGCAGCTTTTAACCTGCCCTGATGAAGCACAAAAATATGATGATGGCGACTTTCTCACCATTTATTTATCGCCCAAAGACTATCACCGCATTCATATGCCTGTATCAGGAAGATTAGTCAAGCAAACCTATGTGCCAGGGACATTGTATTCTGTTCAACCTTTCACAACAGAACATATTCCAGGATTATTTTCGCGTAATGAACGGTTGGTTTTACATTTTGAAACTGATTTTGGTCCCATGGCACTTATTCTGGTTGGTGCAACCATTGTAGGATGTATTGGCACAACTTGGGATGGCGACATTCCAAGACAAAATAAAATTCATGAAAAAACATTGGATACGCCTATTGAACTAAACAAAGGCGCTGAATTGGGCTACTTCAAGTTAGGCTCTACTGTAATTATGGTTTTTCCAAAACAAGCCAATATCCAATGGCAAAGAGCTTTAACCAATGGCGATAGTATCCAATTGGGGCAAGTGCTCGCTGATTAATTATTTTGGGGATACTCCGGTAAACTATAATTACCTGCATCTAGAATTGGACTTTCTTTTTGTGAAGGTATATTGGCTGGAGCCCCACTACTATCGCTACTATCGCTACTATCGCTATTATCGCTACCATCGCTATCTTGTGCATAAGAGGTCAAAGAGCTCCCCAGGATAAAAATTAAACCAACCCATTTCAGATGATGGCGCATATTTTACTCCTTAAAATTAATTACCATTAAATAATCATCATAATATTGCCCATCAGTCCAGGTTGAATTTTTTTCAATACCATAGGTTTCAAAGCCCAATCGCTCATATAAACTAAAAGCACCCTGATTGGTTGTGATGCAAGCTAAATAACAAAGTCTTAAATTTTTTTGGGCTTGATCTAATACATGTTTCATTAATTGCCTTGCAAGACCTTGTCCTTGAAAAGCAGGCTTAGTATAAACGCCCCAAATTTCGCCTTTGTGCTGTTGCTTCACTAATGTTTTTGGGCTCAAACAAACTGTTGAAGTCAATTGACCATCAATGAATAATCCATAAATTAAATTTTCACTCAATATATCTTGCCATTGTTTAGGGGTTCTTTGTTGTTCTTCGTCATATGAAGATGAGTAATTTTGTGGAAACCCCCTAAGAGCCTCAAGACGAACTTGCTTCCAAAGCAAGGCATCATCTGGCGTTAAAAGTCGTATATCCATTCTAAAAACCTCATCTATAATCATCTAAATTGAGTATAGCTAACTTTTTTAAAATTGGTGTGATTCGTTAAAGATAAGAAAATAATGTGAATAATTGAGAAATAAATTGAAGTTTTTGACCAAAGAACATATGGTACCGAGAAGAGGACTCGAACCTCCACGGGGTTTCCCCCACTAGCACCTGAAGCTAGCATGTCTACCAATTCCACCACCTCGGCATTGCCAGCAACATTAACCTGCTTATTGCAAATTGTCAATTGCTGGCGACAAAACTTATTTGACCAAATCTGGTCCTAACATATTTTTAGGTTGTACATATTCATCAAACTGCTCAGCCGTTAATAGTTTTAAGGCTACTGCTGCCTCTTTTAAGGTAGAGTTGTCATGATGTGCTTTTTTAGCAATTTTTGCTGCATTGTCATAACCAATATGCTGATTGAGCGCAGTGACCAACATCAAGGACTCGTTTAAATGTCTTTGAATCACAGGCAAGTTTGGCTCTAAACCTTCCACACAATATTTTTGGAAGGACATGCAGGTATCTTTTAAAAGAACAGCTGAATGCAAGAAATTAAAAATAATAACAGGCTTAAATACATTCAATTCGAAATTGCCCTGGCTTGCCGCAAAACTTACAGCCACATCATTTCCCATGACTTGTGCACAAACCATGGTCATGGCTTCTGCTTGAGTGGGATTAACTTTACCCGGCATAATCGAAGAGCCTGGTTCATTTTCTGGTAACAACAACTCACAAAGACCACTGCGTGGACCCGACCCCATCCATCGCAAGTCATTGGCAATTTTCATCAATGCACAAGCCAATGTTTTCATAGCGCCATGTGCCATAACTAAAGGTTCATGCGAAGCCAATGCCGCAAATTTGTTCTCAGCAGATACAAAAGGCAGTTTGGTTAATTTTGCAATGTGAGCTGCTGCTTTATTAGCAAATTCGGGATGGGTATTTAAACCGGTTCCTACAGCGCTTCCCCCGATGGCAAGTTCATACAATTCATGTAAAACTTCATCTAAGCGAAATATACATGCATCTAATTGTGCAACATAACCAGAAAATTCCTGACCTAGAGTCAATGGCACGGCATCTTGTAAATGGGTACGCCCAATTTTAATAATGTCTTTGAACTCCGTCATCTTCTTAGCCAAACCATCACGCAAAAAGCGCACAGCAGGAATTAATTCATTATGAATCTCAAGAGCTGCTGCAATGTGCATTGCGGTTGGGAACGTGTCATTGGAAGATTGCGACATATTCACATGATCATTAGGGTGAATGGGGGATTTGGTACCAAATGGCTGACCTGCCATTTGATTGGCACGATTAGAAATCACTTCGTTGACATTCATATTCGACTGTGTGCCACTACCTGTTTGCCATACTTTTAAAGGAAACTCATCATCCCATTGACCCTGAATCACTTCTTCCGCAGCTTTTACAATTAAATCTGCTTTGTCTTTTGGTAGCTTGCCAATTTCACAATTTGCCAGTGCAGCTGATTTTTTTAACTGCCCAAAAGCATGAATGACTTGTAAAGGTATCAGGTCATGACTGATGGCAAAATGGTGTAAAGAACGCTCAGTTTGTGCGCCCCACAATTTATCGGCGGGAACCTCTATCGGTCCCATGCTATCGGTTTCAATTCGAGTCGATGTCATGTTATATTTCTCCAAAAATAAGTTTTAACATATTACCATCTTCGTGATAGGCTTCAAACAATTAAATAAGAGATAATCTCATGCGTTCTACCCGAATTTATCACCCTGAAATTTTAAAAAATGGTGAAAAAACCTGGCTATCGAATGAATCTAGTCATCATCTATTAAATGTCTTGCGCTTTAAAGAGCAAGAACAATTCACTTTGTTTGATGGTCATAATCACGAATACCAAGTTTGTATTACGAGCATTCAAAAAAAACGTGTTGAATGTCAGGTTATACAATCACAAGATGTTTCACGTGAATCCAATTTACCACTTCATCTTGCTCAAGGCATCTCCAAGGGGGATAGAATGACATTTAGCCTGCAAAAAGCGGTGGAACTTGGCATAACAGAATATACCCCATTATGGACACAGCATGCGGCTTTCAAATGGGATAAAGAATTGAATGAAAAAAAAATGCAACAATGGCAAGCTATCATTATCTCTGCTTGTGAGCAATCTGGCCGTAACACCATCCCCAAGCTCAACCCCATAATCCATTTTAAAGACTTTATTCAAACACATCAAAATGCCAATCGCTTATTACTAGAACCCACCCAAGGTGTGCATTGGCAAAAATTAAATTGGCAAAGTGATTTGAGTACAACGCTTTTAATTGGTCCCGAGGGTGGATTTAGTGAACATGAAATCCAAGAAGCCCTGGCTCATCAATACCAAGGGCTGACCTTAGGACCTCGAATACTCCGGACTGAAACTGCCGTGATAGCCGCCCTTACCCTTTTGCAAGCCATCAAAGGAGATTTTTAATCTAGCTCCTTACAAATATTTCAGGTAAAATAATTTCACACGAAATATGTCAAACTCTAAACAAAGGTGAAAATAATGAGTGCACATGTTAAACAAATTTCTGATACTTCTTTTGAACAAGATGTGTTAAATAGCGAAAAACCAGTTATTTTAGATTTTTGGGCTGAATGGTGCGGTCCATGTCGCGCGTTGGGACCCATTTTTTCAGAAGTTTCTGAAACCCATCACGACAAAATCAATTTTGTTAAAATGAATATTGATGAAAACCAAAGAACTCCTGCCAAATATGGCGTTATGAGCATCCCAACTTTAATCATTTTCAAAAATGGTGAAATTAAAGCCACCCGTATGGGATTAATGTCAAAATCTGAATTAAGCGCTTTCATCGATAGCAATATTTAATTAACCTTCAAATAATTAAAATTTATGACTAGCGCAATTCTAAAAGCTGTGCTAGTCTATAAAAGTATATGTAAAACCGTATACGTTCTTTTCTTTCCTTATGATTAATTCTGGATCATCATCATTTATAATATTCAAGTGTGACATATGAACTTTAGTAAACTCAAGCAATTACCTATTGGCGAACTGGTCAATATCGCCCAGGAAAAGGGTATCGAAAATACCTCAAGAATGCGTAAACAAGATATTATTTTTGCCATTCTAAAATCCCATGCCCTCAAGGGCGAAGATATTCAAGGCGATGGTGTGGTAGAAATTCTGCCAGACGGTTTTGGATTTTTACGCTCATCAGATGAATCTTATCTCGCAGGTCCTGATGATATTTACATTTCACCCAGCCAAATTCGTCGTTTTGGCCTACGTACTGGTGATACTGTCAGTGGTAAAATTCGTCCACCAAAAGACAATGAGCGTTATTTTGCTTTATTAAAGGTTGACCAAATTAACTTTGAAGCACCAGAAAATTCAAAGCGAAAAATATTATTTGAAAACTTAACACCATTGTTTGCCACTGAACGCTTTGTTTTGGAACAAGGTAATGGTAGTACAGAAGACTTAACTGCCCGAGTTGTTGATTTATGTGCGCCTTTTGGGCGTGGACAACGGGGATTGATTGTTGCGCCACCCAAAGCTGGTAAAACCATCATGTTACAAAATATCGCGCATTCTATTGAGAAAAAATACCCTGAGTGTGTGCTTATTGTCTTATTAATCGATGAACGTCCTGAAGAAGTTACAGAAATGCAACGCTCTGTTCGTGGCGAAGTCATTGCCAGTACTTTCGATGAACCAGCTGCACGACACGTTCAAGTCGCTGAAATGGTTATTGAAAAAGCCAAACGCTTGGTTGAACATAAAAAAGACGTTGTTATTTTACTCGATTCGATTACACGTTTAGCGCGTGCTTACAATACCGTCGTTCCATCTTCAGGTAAAGTCTTAACCGGTGGTGTGGATGCACATGCCCTACAACGTCCTAAACGTCTATATGGTGCTGCACGTAACATTGAAGAAGGTGGTAGTTTAACTATTCTGGCAACAGCGATGGTTGAGACTGGCTCTAAAATGGATGAGGTGATTTACGAAGAATTCAAAGGTACTGGTAACATGGAAATTCATTTGAGCCGTGGTATCGCTGAACGCCGCGTGTTCCCCGCTATCAATATTCTTCGCTCAGGCACACGTCGTGAAGAATTATTGTTATCACCTGAAGAATTACAACGCACATGGATTTTACGTAAAATCTTACAATCCATGGATGAAGCAGATGCTATCGAATTCTTGCTGGAACGTATGAAAAATCATAAAACCAATGCAGAGTTCTTTGAAGCGATGAAGCGTCAAGAGTAATTATGCAGTATCATGATCTTAGGGATTTTCTCGAACAACTAGAGACTCGTCAACTTTTAAAAAGAATTGACTACCCTATATCACCTTACCTGGAAATGACCGCGGTCAGTGACCGCGTCCTCCAGAGTCAAGGCCCAGCTTTATTATTTACCAATCAACAAATGCTCAAAATGCCTGTACTGACCAATTTATTTGGCACAGTTGAGCGGGTTGCTTTAGGCATGGGTGCAGAAAGCATAGCAGCGCTGCGCGAACTTGGTCATTTACTCGCATTCTTAAAGGAACCTGAACCACCTAAAGGGTTCAAAGACGCCATACAAAAATTTCCTTTACTCAAGCATGCTTTACACATGTCACCCAAAATAGTCTCAAAAGCACCATGTCATGACATTATTTATGAAGGCGCACAAGTAGATTTAACCCAAATCCCAATTCAAACCTGTTGGCCCAAAGATGCTGCTCCACTGATTACTTGGGGGCTCGTGACCACACGCAATCCTCAAAGCCAAAGACAAAATATGGGCATCTATCGGCAACAATTGCTGAATAAGAATCAACTGATTATGCGCTGGCTAGCCCATCGCGGTGGAGCTTTGGATTATCTGGCTTGGCAGCAAATGCATCCTGGTGAAAAATTTCCGATTGCAGTCACCATTGGTGCTGATCCGGCAACCATATTAGCAGCTGTAACACCGGTGCCAGATAGTTTGTCAGAATACGCCTTTGCAGGTCTTTTACGTGGTCAAAAAACTCAACTGGTTCAATGTATAGGTTCTGATTTAGAAGTTCCTGCCAGTGCAGAAATTATTCTTGAAGGTTACCTAACACCTGGTCAAGAAGCACCTGAAGGTCCCTATGGAGACCATACCGGCTATTACAATGAGGTACAATCATTTCCAATTTTTACAGTTGAAAGAATCACGCATCGTAAAAATCCCATATACCACAGTACCTACACTGGAAGACCACCCGATGAGCCAGCTATTTTGGGTGTTGCTTTGAATGAAGTATTTATTCCCTTATTACAAAAACAGTTTCCTGAAATTGTTGATTTTTATTTACCGCCAGAGGGTTGCTCATACCGCTTGGCGGTAGTCACCATCAAAAAACAATATCCCGGTCATGCTAAACGCGTAATGTTTGCAGTATGGTCTTTTTTAAGACAATTCATGTACACCAAGTTTGTCATCGTTTGCGACGAAGATATCAATGCAAGAAATTGGCAAGATGTCATCTGGGCCATGACCACGCGCATGGATCCAGTTCGAGATACTTTGTTAATAGAAAATACACCGATTGATTATTTAGATTTTGCTTCACCAATCAGTGGTTTAGGTGGTAAAATGGGGCTAGATGCTACTTCAAAATGGCCTGGAGAGACACAAAGAGAATGGGGCGAAGTGATTACCCAAGATGAAGATGTTGTCAAAAAAATCAATGATCTCTGGCCAATATTAGGGTTATAAAATGTCCAAATGGATTAAAGCCACGGTTGAAAAAGTTTTTCCATTAAGCCAGACCATTCTTCAGGTATTTTTAAAACCTGAAACTTTTCAAGATTATCAAGCCGGACAATACCTTCAAATCCGAACCAAAAATTATACTAATTTCTTTTCCATCGCCAACGCGCCTTTAGGCAGTCATGTTTATGAATTACATATCCGACATGAAAATCAAAATCCATCGTCTATTGAGCTATTGCAACACATAAAAGAAAAGGGTTATTTAGATATACAATTGCCCTATGGTCATTGCCATTTGGATAAATTTTCTAAAAACTTACCTTTGATATTTATTGCAGGCGGCACTGGGTTCGCACCGATTAAAGCCATTGTCGAGCAAATCTTGTTTAACCAGGATGAAAGAGATTTTGAAGTTTACTGGGGCGCTAAAAATCAAAGTGATTTATACATGGAACAAACTTTACTTGAATGGCAACAACATGTTCCGCATTTCAAACATTTACAACTGACCGCAGGTCAAGCAAGTTTCCAATTGCTGGAGCACTTTCTTAAAAGACATCAACATCATGCAAACAAGGTTCAAGTCATTCTTAGTGGGCCGTTTGACATGGTTTTCAATTATCGAGATGAATTGATAAAACATCATTTTAACCGCGAGCATCTTTTTTCTGACGCTTTTGAATATGAAAAATAGCTAAAAATTTCCTCACCCATTGCCTATCATTTACATTTTTACACCAGCATTCTATAATTTTTTTACATCGCACCCAGTTATTGAAATAAAATCTAAAAAAAAGCACCATCAAGGGGATGAAAAATGGGAACCGTTTATCAAATTTTAGCATTGGTTTTAGCGGGCTTAGCAATATTTCTTTTGTATAGAACCGTCAAAAATCAACCTCAAATGTTTACCAAAGAAAATTTTAGCAAAACAGCCTCAACTTTAGGATTTTTAGCCTTATTCTTAATTGCAGTGGTTGCATTTCTAATCCTGTATCTCTAGTGTGAATGCCCTTTGCGATGATAATGTCCAGATTGCTGTTCTAGATATTCTTTGAGCTTGGGGTGAATGATGAGTAAATCACAATCGATGAGTTCTAGGTCAGACTCATCGGCATAGGTGATAAGTTCTGTATCGTGGACCAATAATCGATACCAGGGTCCTGGCTTACTAAATTCTTTTTGAGCTGTATGAGGATTCAAAATACCTGAAGGTTGAAACAAACTATCGATATCCACAATGATTGCTGAATAGCCATGTGTTTTATGCTTGACAACCTGACCAATGTTAAAACGACAGTATTTCATGATTCCTCTCCGTTTGATTTAAGTATTGACCAAAAATATCAAAAATCAACCGGAGAATAAGGAATTTTAAGTGACTCTTTCTAAGAAGCCTTCTTCTTCTTGACGCCAAGTTAAAACTTCATAACCAGT
Source organism: Legionellales bacterium UBA4759 (assembly GCA_002403515.1). Lineage (GTDB taxonomy): Bacteria > Pseudomonadota > Gammaproteobacteria > Legionellales > Legionellaceae > UBA2653. Next base: position 11,887 of record DHHZ01000126.1, read on the forward strand.
CTCGGTCACTAATAAAGTATGTTCCCATTGCGCAGAAAGTTTTCTGTCCTTGGTCACAGCTATCATCCAGCCACCTTTTTGGAGATGTTTTACATCAGCCTTGCCTTGATTGATCATTGGCTCAATGGTAAAGGTCATCCCGGCTTGTAATTTCATACCTTGACCGGCTTGTCCGTAATGAAGTACTTGTGGGTCTTCATGCATCTTTTGACCAATGCCATGACCACAATATTCTCTGACTACAGAATAACCTTGTTGATGTGCCACAGATTGAATCGCATGGCCAATGTCGCCCAAAGTAGCGCCCGGTTTCACTTGGCGAATACCGGCATATAAAGCTTGTTGCGTGGTGTCAACCAAACGTTTTGCAAAAGGTTTAACTTCACCGATACAAAACATCTTGCTACTATCACCATAAAATCCTTCGTAAATTACAGTGATATCAACATTGACAATATCTTGCTCAACCAGCTTTTGTTTTTCAGAAGGCATGCCATGACAGATAACATGATTGATAGAAGTATTTACACAATAAGGGTAACCATATTGACCTTTACTGCCAGGTTTTGCCCCCAGGGTGTTGATAATATAATCTTCACAAAATTTATCAATTTCCATGGTGGTAATGCCTGGTTGAACAATTGGAGTTAAAGCCTCTAGTACTTTTGCTGTAAGCTGTCCGGCCATACGCATCTTTTCAATTTGTTCAGGCGACTTGGAAAAAATCACGAATTTAAACCTTTGCTGTATTCAATATTAAAAACATATTTTAGCAAATTTTTTATAAATTGTATCTAAATTCTAACACGTTCAAACGTATCAAGATTCAAGGCGGTCAAATGTCCGTTCCAATTGTAGCCTGTATCAATGGCTTGAAATTTGGTCAGTCCTGTTTTTCCCATTAAGGCTGCCCAATGCCCAAAAATAATAGTTTCTTCCCACGTTTGTCGAATAGGACATGCAAACCAAGGGTAGGCATCTTTAGGAGCTTGGGTCATTTCACCATTGTCTCGCCAATCCAATTGCCCATAGGCATCCGTAAATCGCATTCGCGTGAAATAATCACTGGCAACTTGCCAACGATTTAACTCAACAAGATTATCCCCCCACATAGAGGGTCTTTTATCAAAATAATGATTAAAAAAATGATGGTAATTATCCGTTTGCATCATGGTTTTTAATTCAGATGCTAAATTTTTGGCTTGGGCAATCGTCCATATTGGCGCAAGGCCTGCATGTGTCATGATTAATTTTTTTTCGGCGTCTTCTATTAACCAATCCCGGGTGCGCAACCAATCACAAAGCTCGTCTTTATCGGGCGCTTTTAATAAGCTATCTAAATTATCTTTGCCGCGTTTGGGGGATTTTGCATAGACCAAATAAAGAAGATATAAATCATGGTTACCCAATACAATTTTGGGTTCCGGTTTTAGATTTTTAAGAAACCTTAAAACTTCTAAGGAGTGTGGGCCGCGATTAACCAAATCCCCAACAAACCATAGCTCATCAAAATGACCTAATTTTTCTAATAAAGTCATCAAACCGTTATAGTGCCCCTGAATATCACCAATGGCGTATCTAATCATGTTTAAAACCACGTTTTAAAGTTTCATTGAATTGCTCAAATTTACCTTGGGCATTCAAACGTTTATTCAAAATGTCTAAATCCATCGTTTTTCCAAGTGCTGCTTGTTTCCAATTGTTGGAAAAGTTCAATGCCATGGATTGAATCTTTGCATGGTGCATTTGATTGGCTTGACGAATAATGACTTCTTTTGGCAAAAACAATCCTGCTTTTGTTAACAATAAAACGTCTTTATTTTGAAAATCCTTGTCATGTAAATTCAGACTCATGACGGCTTGCTGAATAAGTCGCCAATTTTTAAATTGATTGTTTTGTTGAATGAATAACTTAAATAGCTCTTGGTCTATGATTAAACCATTTTCAGTCAGTTTCAGTGTATTTTGATTCAAAACCATTTGACCGCGCGCTAAATTTTCTTTTAACCAAAGCAAAAATTGAACACCTATCATTTCCAATGACATTTGATTTTCTAATGGCTGACTAAATGTTGACAATCTTGCTTGCTCTGCTGGAAAACCTATAGATAAGCCTGCAAAAGCATCTTTTGCCAAACGTTGCCAAGCAATAGCCTCAGAACGTTCTAAAATAGCTTGTAATACATGCATGCCTTCTTTTTCTTCTTGCAACAATTGCAACCATACTAAAAACATATCCGGATGGCTCGCTATCCAACTAAATCCGCCCATTGGCATCCATAATCTTGCAATAAATGGCGTCAAATAACTGCTTAAATCCTCAACAATTTCTTCATTAAACTCCATGGTATAAAAAGGCGTTCTATCTAAAAATCGCTCCCAAAGCGGTTGCCATACACCCATGGAATAACCATGCTCGGTATAACATTCGATTCGATAATCCGTGCATATAATACCTAGTCCCCGCAATAAACCCGCGGTTAATAACACATAAGCCCATAATGCTTGTTCATCAGAAAGTTCTTGTGTATCAGGTGGTAAAATCGATTGGCGGAAAATGAGCATAGCCGCTTGAGCGCGATAAATAGAAAAATCCAATAAGCCTCCAGGAAGACCATAGAAACGATGTTCTGTAGAAGGCAATAACTGACATCCAACCGCAACTTCGTCAATCACGGGCTGCACCAACTGTTGAAATTGATGAGGGGAAAAACCCAAATTCAATTGAATGGCTTGAATATTATCTTTTCGTTTGAGATCAGACAACAAAACCTCTGAGCTCAAAACCGATATGAGTTTAGAGCGCGCAATGGCTTTTGCTGCAGTTCGCTTGGTTTGATAAAACAAAGCATGCCTCCTTTCACTGCTTTTATTTAATTTTAGACAATTTTTGAGAAATATTCTGCTATTTTTACAAAGTCTTCTATAGAAAGATCTTGTGCACGCATTTGACTCGATAATCCTAAAAGCTCCCAATCCTTTTGAGAAAATACACCTTTAAAATTATTTGCTAAAGTTTTGCGCCTCATCGCAAATGCTTTTGCTACCACTTGCTCTAATATTTCAAAATTGACGGATTCTTTTTGATGCTTGGGTTTTAATGAAATGACCGCAGACATCACTTTTGGAACTGGATTAAAACACTCTGGCGGCACATCTAATAATCTCTCAACCTCACAGAAATACTGAAACATAACACTCAAACGACCGTAATCAGATGAGGCGGGTTGAGCGATAATCTTATCCACCACTTCACTTTGTAACATAAAAACCATGTCATCGATTTGATGCCGGTATTTTAATAAATGAAACATCAAAGGTGTTGAAATATTATATGGTAAATTCCCAATAATACGCAGATGTGTTCCCAATTCCTCAAAATTGACCTTCAAAACATCCTCATTAATGCCTGTTAATTTATGAGAATTGGGTAAATTTTTCAATTGGGCAAATAAATCTCTATCAATTTCTATGACCGTTAATTGTTGCAATTGAGACAACAACACCGTTGTCAAAGCTCCACGCCCAGGGCCTATTTCTATCACAGTATCCTGAGGCTTTGCTTGCAAAAAATCAACAATTTGATTGATTATGCGAGAATCCTGTAGAAAATTTTGACCAAATCTTTTGCGAGCAAATACCATATTTGTCCTGGATGATAAAAGTATGTGCTATTTTCTCTAAAATGAACATGATATTCAAGTTTCTTTTCATGGAGACTATGCGTTATAATGAGCAAAATTTATCACGAGGTATGCGGCATGTTATTTCCCATTTTTGTAAGCTGTCCAAAGGGCTTAGAAAATTTATTAATGATTGAGTTACAAGCACTAGGCTTACAAAATGCAAAAAATTCTCCCCAAGGTGTTCATGGAGATGCCTCGATGAGTTGTATTTATCAAATAGCACTATGGTCTAGATTAGCCAATCGAATCCATTTAATCTTATTTACTGGCCAAGCCTATAATTCGCAAATGCTTTACCAATCTTGTGAACAATTTGCCTGGCAAACAGTTTTCCAAGGCCAACATTCATTGAAAGTACAATTTCATGGGACATCACAACAACTTCGTAACGAAATGTATTCAGCGCAAGTCGTCAAAGATGCGATTGTTGACCATTTTAGAAAATTATCAGGAACTCGCCCAACTGTTGATAAACATGATGCCCAAATTCAAATTCATGCCTATTTAAAACACGATAAAGTCACCGTTAGTCTTGATTTGGTGGGCTATAGTCTTCACCAAAGAGGTTACCGCCGCGATCAAGGTCAAGCACCTTTGAAAGAAAATGTTGCTGCCGCTTTATTATGGCGCATGAACTGGCCACAAATTGCCAAAGATGGTGGCTCATTTGCTGATTTAATGTGTGGCAGTGGCACGATTGTGATAGAGGCGGCACTCATGGCTAACCGCATGGCTCCTGGTTTGCTTCGCCAAGATCAAGCTTTTGTTTATTGGACACAACATCAGCCCAGTCTTTGGGAAAAATTAAAACATGAAGCCAAAGAACAACAAATGCAATCAGATATTCGATTCTATGGCAGCGATATTCAAGCCAAAGCCATTCATCAAGCGCAAGAAAATGCCAAAAGAGCAGGCGTGAATCATTTGGTCCATTGGGCTCAAAAACCCATCAATACGCAACATGCGGTTGAACACATGAAGCCAGGACTTGTCGTCATGAATCCCCCTTATGGTGAGAGGCTTGGTCAACAATTGGATTTAATTCCCACCTATCAGGAAATTGGTGACACTTTGTTTCAACAATTTCAAAACTGGCAAGCAGGCATTTTAACCAGTGATCCGATGCTTGCGAAAGCCATAGGTTTACGCTCTCACAAAAGCTATGCTTTTTTCAATGGCGCCTTGGCTTGTCAATTGTATTGCATCCAATTGGATGACACCAATCAATTGAAACAAGGGTCAACGCATGCATTGAGCAATCATGCCCAAATGCTAGCCAACCGTTTGCAAAAAAATTTCCAACATCTGAAAAAATGGGCCGAACGCCAACACATTGAATGCTACCGTGTCTATGATGCAGACATCCCTGAATATGCTTTTGCCATCGACAAATATGGTGATTATTTGGTTTTACAGGAATACATGCCACCCAAACAGATTCCAGAGCATGTGGCAGCAAATCGTCGTTTAGATATGATGACTGTCATTCCAAAAGTTTTTGGTGTTAAAGCCAACCAGCTTATCGTGAAACAAAGACATCAACAAAAAGAAAAGCAATATCAAAAAACCGATGATCAAAAAAACCTTATCACCGTTCAAGAAGGACAAGCAAAGTTTCTCGTTAATTTACATGATTATATCGACACTGGTATTTTTCTTGACCATCGTATTTTAAGATTAGAATTTGAAAAACTGCGTCCCATGACCAAGTTTTTAAATCTTTTTTGTTACACAGGCACTGCCAGTGTTCATGCTGCTTTAGCAGGTGCAAACACCACCAATGTTGATTTATCAAACACCTACATCAATTGGGCAACACAAAATTTTCAACTAAATAAAATTCCGCCTCAAAAACATAAATTTATCCAAGCCGATGTTTCGGATTGGTTAAAAAACTCTATCGAGACTTTTGATGTGATCTATATGGATGCCCCAAGTTTTTCAAATTCTAAACGAATGAAAGGCACTTTAGATATACAAAGAGATCATGTCTTTTTAATTCGCGCTGCTTTAAAACGTTTACATCCTGAAGGCCGCTTATATTTTTCAACACACTTACGCAGTTTCAAATTGGATGAGTCTATTCAAGAATTTGCTAAAGTTCAAAATGTTAGTCGAAAAACTTTAGATTTTGATTTTAAACGGGACCCTAAAATTCACCAATGTTTCATTATTGAACCTTGTTAATCCAAAGTTAATTTGGTCATCACAAATAAAACATTGCCAATATTCTCTCCCCCGGGCACATAGGCGCCTAAAACCATGATGTTTTTATAATTGATAGACATTAATGGCAAAGCCCCCGGGAAAGGAACATTATTCAAAATATCGGGCCTGGCTGTGACCATCAGTGTATACCCTAGGCCAATTCCAGTATTTTCTGTTGGATGTAGCGTCCATAAATAACCATAACCACCCATGGGCTGTACATTTTTGTGAGAATCTAAAAAAACAATGGCATACAATCCTTGCCAATTTCCATGCTCATCCCAAATGCCTTTGCCCATGCCGCCTCCCCAAGGAAGCTCATTGTAATAAGGTAATTTATCCGGTGTATAAGTCCAGCGATTGTGCCAAGCATAGTTAGGAATATACAAATCACCATGCCCATGGTACCAGATTTGAAATAATCGAGACTTACACTGCTCCCAGAAATTTTGATGCTTTGGAATGGCAGTGTCGGCTTTGGCCGACACATGAACACAATACCCAAATATACTAAGAAATAGCAGAAATCTTTTGAGCATTATTTTCATTTGTAACCTGAATAGATAAAGATTTTTATAATAAACTACTTGCCTGAATCATGACCTGAGCAGTCCAATGCATCATCTGCTGAACATGCAATGGTAAGCGTTCACCACCGCGAGTTGCGGCCTCCTGTGCATGGGCTAATTCATCTTCATACATTTTTACAACAATTGCACGTGATTGCAAATCCTGGGGCGGTAAACGCTCCAAATGACCCGCCAAATGTTTGCCAACTTGCTCTTCAGTGGCAATCACAAAACCCAAACTATTCGCATCACCAATGACCGAAGCCATTAAGCCAATCATCAATGCACCACAATACCAAATGGGATTAAATACGCTCGGTCTTGCGTCTAAATCTTGGAGTCGTTGGTAACACCATGCGAAATGTGAGAGTTCTTCTTCTGCTGCTTGCTGCAAATGTTGCTTTAATTCAGAATTTCTTGCAAGTAACATTTGCCCGCGATACAAACCTTGTGCAGCAACTTCACCGGCTAAATTCACACGCATCATGGCAGAGACTTGATGCTTTTCCAAGTAACTCAAATGCCCCGGTTCTACAAAATTTGCTGGATTATCATCCGATGGATGTTCTGGCCATGTCGGCAATACTTTTCTCAAAAAATCATCGAATCCAATGATGACATTGTCAACTAAATCAAACATCATTAAATCTCTAAAGGTAAATTTACCACGATATTGTCTCTTGCCGCACGATAAGCTGCAACTAAAATTTCTAATGAAGCCAATCCCTCATGCCCATCCACCAGGGGTTTGGCAATCCCTTGGATACTCTCTATTACATTTTGATAAAAATAAGGGTGCCCAAAACCATAAACAGAATCGGTTTCATAACTGATTTCATGAATTGATCTGTCCATGTCATGCTTTTCTGAAAACTCCCACCATTGTAATTGATTCAAGGCCTTGCCAGCAAATTTTACGGACCCTTTCTCTCCCAATATGGTCAACGACCCTTCTTTGTCATCGGGATAGGTTAGGGTGGTGACATTGACCGACCCCATCGCCCCACTTCGCCATCGCACAGATAATACCCCGGTGTCTTCACATTCAATTTGACGTGCAAGTGTGCCCATCATGGCACCCACAGACTGAACAGGCCCTAATAACCAATGCAATAAATCAATATAATGACTGGCTTGATTCATGAATGCACCACCATCCATGGCTCGAGTACCGCGCCATCCGCCTTGATTATAATAAGATTGAGAACGAGCCCAGAATACATTGGCTGAAGCTAAATAAATTTTTCCAAAACGTCCAAGCTCAATAGCTTCTTTCAAATACTGCATGGTCTTATTCCAACGATTTTGTTTGACTACAAACAAAAATACATCAGCCTCTTGGCAAGCTTTAACCATATCTATTCCATCTTGCCAATGTGTTGCCATTGGTTTTTCAGTTATCACATGACATCCATAGCGCGCAGCCAAAATGGTTTGAGCAGGATGTAGACCACTTGGGGTACAGATGGCAACTAAATCAATCTCGATCTCTTTAAGCATGGTTTCAAAATCTGTAAATCCCAACACCTGATATTCTTGTGCTTTTTTATTCACATAATCGGCTTGCATATCACAAACTGCCACCAGCTCAAGTTCATTGGCGTGTTTTTGAATGGCATCAAAATGAAATTGAGAAATACGGCCTAAACCTAAAACAGCAATTTTAATTTTTCGATTTTGTATGATTTGAGGCATTTCAAAGCTCATAAAAAAAGGGACTATCAATTATAGTCCCATGCTTTTTTAAGATCATCAATGCTTTTTTTAAGCCTCAATTGCCTCATGCTTTAAAGCCTGAATTTCTTCAGCAAGTACCTGACAAATTTTTATTTGATCGGATTCTGTCAAGTAAGGATGCATGGGTAAACTCATAACTTCAGTGGCAACAAGCTCTGTCACCGGGTAACTTGCATCAGAAGGATACAATTCTTTAAAAATCGGTTGCTGATGTAAGCCTAAAGGGTAATGTACCGCTGTAGGAATCCCTCTTTTTTGTAAAGCTGCTTGTAATTTTTCACGCTGTGATACACGAATGGTGTATTGGGCATAAACACTTAAATTATGTGATGCCACCAATGGCTCTTGAATAAACTGAGGTAAAAGTTTTGCATAACGCTTAGCAACTTCTTGTCTTTTTTCAATTTCATCTTCAAAAATGGCCATTTTCTCAACCAAAATAGCGGCTTGAATGGTATCCAATCGTCCGTTGATTCCCAAGCTAGTATGATAATAACGCTTGGATTGACCATGTACACGAATTTCCATCATGCGTCTTGCCAATTCCGGATCATTGGTAAAGCAAGCGCCACCATCACCATAACAACCTAAAGGTTTGGATGGGAAGAAGCTTGTACAGCCAATTGTGCTTAAGCTTCCTGAACGTCGACCTTTGTAAGTTGCGCCAAAACTTTGTGCACCGTCTTCGATAACGGGTAAATTATACTTTTCTGCAATGGCATTAATTTCATCAAAGTCAGCACATTGACCATATAGACTCACCGGCATAATTGCTTTGGTTTTGGAAGTAATGGCTGCTTCAATAGCGCTGACATTGATGTTATAGCTTGAAGAATTGATATCCACAAATACGGGTTTAGCGCCAAGTAAAGCAATCACTTCAGCTGTTGCAAAAAAACTAAATGGTGAAGTAATTACCTCATCGCCATGACCAACACCAACTGCCATTAATGCAATTAATAAAGCATCTGTGCCACTTGCAACAGCTAGGGCATGTTCAACACCAACAAATTGAGATAACTTTTTTTCAAGCTCTTCAACTTCCGGTCCCATGATAAAAGCACCATGTTTTAAAATGTCTTGAAAACGTTGCGTAATTTTATCTTCAATGCGCTCACATTGGGTTTTCAAATCAATAAATTGCATAATTCAATCCTGTGTTATCAATCATTATAATTTTTCTGGAACTGGCTTTTTTTCCTTTTTTGAACAAAGATGTGCGTATTCTTGAGGGACTTGTTCAATCGGTCCAAAATATTCAACGCAACCCGCGTTTAAAACCAATACTTTATTACAAAATTCTTCAATCAATTCTGCAGAGTGGCTAGCAAAAACAACAATTCGAGAATTGCTCATTAAAGACACCATGCGTTCCCGCGCTTTTTCTAGGAAAGCAGAGTCTCCTGCACCAAATACTTCATCAATTAATAAAATATCAGGCTGAACACAAGCGCTGATTGAAAAAGCAAGCCTAACCATCATCCCTGAAGAATAAGAACGAACAGGCATTGACAAATAATCTCCTAAGCCTGAAAACTCTGCGATTTCTTCAACTTTTTGCTGGATTTCTTTTCGAGTTAACCCAAGCATTAAACCACGCATGTAAATGTTTTCATAGCCAGTACTTTCTGCCTCAATGCCATACATTAAATCTAGCATCGAAGAAACCGATCCCACAACTTCAATCTCACCTTGATTGGGTTCATAAATGCCAGCGAGGGTTCTTAGGAAAGTACTTTTTCCCGCACCATTATGCCCAATTAAACCTACTCTGTCGCCATGTTGTATTTTTAAAGAAACATCATTTAAAGATCGCACCACCACCTTTTGATTTGAATCTTGTAAAATTCGACCACCAGTTGCAATACGTATAAAATTTTTTTTAAATGAAACGCTGCTGGTATTAAACAGTGGAAATTCCACCATAACATTTTTTAAATGAATATAGGCCATAACATTAGATCCAATACACAATTCTTGCACGGTAAGGTACAAATAATAATTGATTAAACAACAATCCTAAAATAGTACAGGCTAAAACCATCATGTAACTGTTTAATGAAGGATAGCAACCCATGAGAGGCTCTCTTATCAATTGTACAAAATGATACAATGGATTGAGGTTCATCCAAACACGAATATGTTCCGGCAAAGTATCTATTTTCCACATTATCGGTGTTAAAAAGAACAATACTTGAATAAAGCTTTTGATAATTTGACCTAAATCTCTATAGCGTGCACATATCATGGCAATAATATTGGCATACAACACAGCAATACAATACAAAAATAAAACATCAATGAAAAACAAGAAATAAGCAAAACTCAATGGAAATTGTTTAGAAAAAATAATATAGACAGGCAACATAATCAAAATATTATGTGCAAAAATTATAAAATTTCTCGTACACATTCGATTGATATGCAACAAATACGGCATTTTAATTTGTTTAATTAAACCCACAGAAAATAAATAAGTTTCCGTTGATTCAATAATGATACTTGAGATCAAGCCCCAGCTTAACAAACCCGTCGCTAGAAAAGGGAAATATTCTCTAGCAGAAACTTTCCACAAGTGTGAATATAAAAACCCCATTGAATAAACCATAATGGCCATACTTAAAGTTATCCAAAAAGGTCCAATAATGGAACGTCGATAACGCAATTGAATATCTTGCCAAGCCATTAAAAACCAAATATGCGATTGCTTGATGGATTGAATAAAATCTTCTATCGCTTTTTTTTGTTGTCTTTTTCTAAAGGATAAAACAGGTTTATCAATTGCTTTTTCAGCTTGATTTAAAACAGTCATAGAATTTTCACTTTATAAAAACGTTTACTTAAAAAGTTGGTCTTATTTTGACAGTTTAACAAAAAACAAACAAGAGTCATATGCTTCTTAAGACTTTATCTTCAAGAAAAAAAAGGTCATGATATATGAAAGGACTTTTAGAAGAAAAACCATGCAAAATAAAGCACTAACTTACACATTGAGCATCATCATTTGCCTTGCTCTGGGCATAGGTTCTGGATTTATTTCCCAAAATTCTTTTGATTGGTATCATGCACTTGCAAAACCAGTTTTTAACCCACCTGACTGGATTTTTGGCCCCGTTTGGACCGTCTTGTACATCATGATGGGCATTGTGCTTGGGCACTTAATTTTATACCCAACATCCAAAACAATTTGGTTTATTTTCGTATTTCAGCTGTTATGTAATTTATTGTGGTCACCTTTATTTTTTTATTTTCACAAGATAAATTTTGCTTTGTTAGATTTGACACTGCTTTGGGGCAGCCTCATTGTATGGCTTATCTTAAATCGCAGCCAAGGTTTAAGACTTTATTTATTCTTACCTTATGTCTTATGGGTCAGTTTTGCATTTTTACTCAATATATGGATTTATAAATTGAACGTTCAATTTTAGGGTATATAGCACTGATTAAATTGAAGTGGTAAGATAAAAAAGTTGTCAAAAATAAAAAAATGATTCTATGCTTAATAATAACAACAATAAAGAGAGTCTATCATGGCAGATATGCAAGAACAATTTCTCAACGATTTAACCAAATCGGGTGAGCAAGTTGCTGTATTTTTAATAAATGGTATTAAGTTACATGGTGTAATTGAAAAATTTGATGGTCATGTTCTTTTTCTAAAAAATACCATTACACAAATGGTTTATAAACATGCCATTTCAACTGTTGTGCCTGCAACACATTTAAAAAGCTCAACCAAACATGATTAAAAAGCGCATATAGCGCTTTTTAATTCATGATTTTTTCCAAAGCATTGACCGATTGAGGTCCAACAAATACTTTGGCAACTTTCCCCTGTGGATTGACTATAATCGTCATAGGTAACGCACTTACATCACGAATTCCAAATAACTTTGCTGGATGACCTTTTAAACTGGGCACAGTTACACCCATTTTTGCCAGTAATTGCTTTTGTTTGGCTGCACTCAACTGATCATAATTCACCAAAAACATTTGTGCTTTCTTAGCAGATAACCTTTGATAAAATTTTTGGATTTCTGGCATTTCACTGATACATATATCGCACCAACTCGCCCAATAATGAATAATTAACCAGCGGCCTTTTAACTGCTCACCATACAAGTTATTTCCTTCAAGCGTTGTCAAATGCGGTTTTGGGTCTGCAGAAAAACAAGTCCATGAAAATAAAAGTGCAACAATAAGGAATAAAGATTTAAATTTCATCTCTTTGGCCAAAAATAAAAAATAATACCATGTTTTTTTATTAAAGGATATTCATTTTTCTAGCGGTAGAGTCTTAATTCCGTTAAATTAATTAAAAACCATTCAAAAAAAGGGATTTCTAAATGGCCAAAGTTCTGATTTTATATTATTCGAGTTATGGACATATCGAGCAAATGGCACAAGCTATCGCCGAAGGTGCTCAAAGCATTACAGGAACTGATGTTGACATAAAACGCGTTCCTGAAACCATTCCCCAAGAACAGGCCCTGGCATTTGGCATAAAAACGCATCAACAGGCCCCCATCGCATCACCAGAAGAGTTACAAAATTACGATGCTATAATTTTTGGAACACCAACTCGTTTTGGCAATATGGCCGCACAAATGAGAAATTTTCTCGACCAAACAGGGCCGCTTTGGGTGAAAGGCGCTTTAATTGGAAAAATTGGTAGTGTGTTTGTGTCAACTGGTACAGGTGGTGGCAGTGAAACTACAATAACCTCTTTTTGGCATACCTTAGCACACCATGGCATGGTGATTACTGGCGTCCCCTATTCCGTCCAAGAGCTGACCAATATCAATGAAGTAAAGGCTGGTTCACCCTATGGTGCAGCAACCCTTGCGGGAGCTGATGGTAAAAGAAACCCAACCATATTGGAATATAATATCGCTTTTGCACAGGGTAAACACGTCGCTCAATTGGCTAATAAACTATTTGGATAAACAATGAAAATTCTAATTGCTGGTGCTTCAGGGATGGTCGGACAGGAATTGGTAAAAAGTCTTGCTGGTCATGAAATTATTTTATTAGGACGCCTAGAAAAAAAATTAAAAAAACAGTTTCCTGAGCATCGAACAATCACTTGGCATACATTGCATGATTTCCATGAACCCGTTGATATTATCATTCATTTATCCGGTGAAAATATCGGCAAAGGGCTTTGGACCGCAAAGTTCAAACAAAAAATCATGCACTCTAGAGTCGACTCAGCACAAGCACTCATTGACTGGGTGAAACAACATCAATACAAACCCAGGGTTCTTGCGGCCAATGCCATTGGTTTTTATGGATGCTATCCCGATCATCACAGTCCAGTTTTTACCGAAGAAGTGTTTTTGGATGAAAATACACCAAACTCATTTTTACAAAAAACCTCTTTTGTATGGCAAGCGGTATGGCATGATTTGCCACTTGATACACCATTAACCATTATGCGATTTGGGGTGATTCTCAATGCTCATCAAGGTATGCTTAAAAAATTAGAACCTAGTTTTAAAATCGGTTTAGGTGCAGTCATTGGAAGCGGCCAACAATATATCTCCTGGATTACACTTGAAGACCTGGTTGGGGCAATTAACTTTTTAATTCAGCACAAAAGCATACAAGGTCCCATTAATTTAGTTTCACCATCGCCAGTCAATCAATTTATTTTTGGGAAAACCTTGGCCAAAGTCTTCAAAAGACCTTTTTTCTTAAAACTGCCCACAAAACTTGTGAAGGTGTTATTTGGGCAAATGGGCGAGGAATTACTATTAAGTGGCCAATATGTTATTCCCAAAAGACTCAATGACGCGGGATTTGTATTTAAATATCCTCAATTAGAAGAGGCTTTGACAAAACTTTATCGCAAATGATGATTTAATCCATCAAATGTTTTTTTAACTCTAAAATTTCATCTCGAATTTGTGCAGCGCGCTCAAACTCTAAGTTTTGAGCGAATTGCTTCATTTGCTTTTCTAGGGATTGTATTTTTTTGAAAACAACTTCCGGCTCCATTAAAGTATATTGCCCTTGAATAGCTGCCTCCTCTGGAGATAAAACTTCTTCTTTTTCAATTAAATCATGAATTTTTTTCTCAATCCCTTTAGGAGTGATGCCATGTTGAAGATTATATTCGGATTGTTTGTTGCGTCTTCTTTCTGTTTCAGACATGGCTTTTTGTATGGATTGGGTGATTTTATCCGCATATAAAATCGCTTTACCTTGTAAGTTTCTAGCAGCACGGCCAATGGTTTGAATCAAAGAACGCTCTGAGCGCAAGAACCCTTCTTTATCTGCATCTAAAATCGCAACCAAAGAAACCTCTGGCATATCTAAACCCTCGCGCAGTAGGTTAATTCCCACCAACACATCATATTTACCCAAACGTAAATCACGAATAATTTCTACACGTTCCACCGTATCAATATCTGAATGTAGATATTGCACAGCCACACCTTGTTCTTGCAAATACGATGTTAAATCTTCAGCCATTTTTTTGGTTAAAGTGGTCACCAAAACCCGATGATTATGCAGTTTGGCCAAATGAATTTCTGAAAGTAAGTCATCCACTTGATTCAATACTGGACGAATTTCCACCTGTGGGTCGACCAATCCCGTAGGACGAATCAATTGCTCGGCAATATTGTCTGCATGCTCTAGTTCATAAGGGCCAGGGGTCGCAGAAACATAAATGGTCTGAGGGGAGCGAGCATCAAACTCCTCAAAACGCAAGGGGCGATTATCCAATGCCGAGGGTAATCGAAAGCCGTATTCAACCAAAGTCTCTTTACGAGCGCGGTCACCTCTGTACATCCCAGAAATCTGTGGAACAGTCACATGGGATTCATCAATGATTAACAAAGCCTCTGAAGGTAAATAATCAAATAATGTTGGTGGCGGCTCACCAGGTGCCCGGCCTGCCAAATAACGTGAATAATTTTCAATGCCTGAGCAATAACCCAACTCCATCATCATTTCGATATCAAAGGCTGTGCGCTGTTGTAAACGCTGATATTCCAATAATTTATTTTCTTTTTGGTAATGTTGTAAGCGCTCACACAATTCTTCTTTGACTTGCTCAATGGTTT
>DHHZ01000093.1:0-10131 GCA_002403515.1 Legionellales bacterium UBA4759
ACTTCACTTGTGAATTGGCGATACATAAAAAATCCTCTATTTACTGGCTGTAGTTTTTGAATGTTCGAAGTCATTCATCAAATTTTGCACCAAAATGGCAAGTAAGGCGCCCGCTATAGCGCAAACTGCAATCGCACATCCGATAGCCAGCGCATGTGGCATGAATGCCAATAGATTCATCACAAACGTTTGAGCAGTTTCACTTAAGGCAAGGGTTGTGCCTGAAGCAATTGTGCCTGCAAAAAAACCAATCAATACTGCATTTGATGTTTGTTTATAAGATTCAAAAGCCTTAATAATATTTTTTTCATTAAGTAAATTTTTCTGAGATAGTTTTTTAAATTTTTCATGCAGAACAATTGAATGCTGCTTCATAATTTTATAACTTTCATTGGTGACTAAATCAGGATGTCGGGAAAATAAGTAACCATAAACATAATATAGAGCCTCTGCTTCATCAATTGCTTTGAGGACATTGGTTTTATTCAGTTGCTTATCCCAAGCAAGAGTCATGAATCTTTCGTCTAAAAAACCAGCTTGAACACGTATGAACCAACCCATTTTTGGAGTAATCTCAATGCCTTGATGTTTAGTTATTTCTTCTATAACTTTCCGTTCACACTCTCGATTTTGGGCGTTTATTTGGGCCTCTATTGCTTCATGCATGTTTGAAAACTCTCTTTTTATCAAATAATACACACATTATACATTAATATATCTTTAATGTAAATTAATCATCCACATATTATGGAATTAATACATCCCTAAACCATTGTTGATAGCTTCTCAAAATACCGTTCTTCTTGATCTTCAAGACTATCTTGTTTTTCACTGGCATTGGACAATTGACTTTCAAGCACATTGATTTGTTTTAATTTATTTTTCAGATAGATGTATTCATGCCTAAATGCGGCTTTGTGATCTTCGGGAATATTAAAATAAATTGAATACAATTGCGTAATGGTTTTTTGAGTACTCTCTTTGTCCATGAGTAAGCGCTTCTGAACAATTCTAGAAACTTGTTCGGCATCAATAGCGGATGTTCTAAAGTCATTCCATTCATCCAAAAGGGTGCTTTTGAGTTCAGAATTTTGTTTTCGATTAATAATTTGTTTATTATTAAGCGTTTGTGATAATTGATGATAGCATTTTTCAATTTTGTCACATTGCTCGAGGCTAGACACATAATATCGCGCAATTTCTTGTGCAAGCTCGCGTGATTTCATCCCCTCAATTAAATTTGGACTAGGCTCAAATGTAGAGGTTGCATATACAGAGCCAAAATACCATTGGATAAAATTTAAATACAAATAATTTTTAATTTGAATGTATTGGCTTGCAATGACTATAGAAAAATAAAATGAAGGGATAAAAAATATATACTCAAGCAACTGGTGATAGGCCAGGGGTAATATTGCCGCATAACCCAAGGATAAAACCATAGACATAATAAAAAATGGCATAAAGGCACGAATACAAATCATAATCAGATTTTTTTCAGATTGTGCCAGTTCGACATATTCATGAAAAAATGGCCTTAATGGTTTAAACAAAGCCTGCCAGACATTCATAGCCGCATGAATAGACTTGCGATTGACATGATAGTTGTAGTAATCAAACACATTCACAAAAGGCAATCCCGGGCTCTCAAGTGAGTTACCCAATACCATATGATCTGAAGAAATGCCAAAGAAGCGATAAAACACATGAGCACTAAGCATTTCATCCATGTATTTTTTAACGGGATAAAACCATGGTTTAAAGTAGTCATTGACATAACTCGAGACCGATGAAATGCTGTCTTGAATTCGATAAGATGAAACGCCCCAATCCTGATTTAAAAGTTCAATGATTAAAGCATTTTTCTCTGCTAAGTCGAGGTGGTGAATTTGTTGTTGAATTTTGAACAAAGACCTCAAGTCGTTGGTTTTAAATAAAAACCCAAATTCTTTCATGTAATTTTTCTTAATTTTTTTATGAATTGCTGAAATAGGTTTTGAGTTATCTGATAAAAATTGTTTGAACCAATCTTGAGGTATAGGCAGTTTTGAGTAGGTGGTTTGAAGAATGGTTTGTTGTTCTGGCTTAATTAAAGTCTCCCAATTAAGCCCAATACTCTTTAGATTCACTTCATATATTTTGCTTTTTAATGTGTCGTAAATAGCCTGCTGTCTAATGATTTCTTTGATTTTTTGGTTGGTCTCATCGCGACGCTTTTTTTGAATTTGTCGTAAAGCAAAGGTAGGGGAATCATAAAATGGTTCAGTTTCTTCAAACCATGCCTTAAGTTGAGGGATTTCTTGAAGTTCTTGAATGACGCTTAACTGGGTAGTCTCATCCAAGCTCCTAAATCCAGGGATTAAATGGTCTAGTTTAATGATGTGATGATGTGTCATTTCTATTTCCTCAGAGTTACTGATAAACCTTCAACTGTATTCTCTAGTTCTTGACAGCTTACAAAAACATCTCGAAGAACTGGATTATGTCTTTGCAATGTATCAAGAATTTCACGGGCATTATTTTTTCTTAGATAATTGTATAAATTTAAGTTATTCAATTGTGGGAAGCTTTTGGTTTTCAAAGGTTCAATGAAAGTCATGGGTTTTAAAAGTGCAATAAACTTTGAAAATTGACAAAGTCTTAGAAAAAACTCTCGACCTTCAGTGGTAGTACATAATAAATTGATGCTGCTGGTGTCATATAAAGATAGCCCCGTTTCTCTTTCTGGGTGAAAATTAAGTTTATCTACCCAGAATTTTGCTTCATTATCGTCCTCTAGAGGATACCTATCTAAAATCCGATGCATCAATGAAAAATTTGGAAGCATTGCACATTGATTGAAAACTGAGGTTCTTTTGCCAATGCTCTGATAATCCATCATCTTTGTGAAGAGGTCGTGGTGGTTGATTTTAGCTTTTACATCTTCATTGTTGTCATAAATTTTGCATAATAAATCCAAGCCTAGCGATGACTTGGTCAGTTCTGTAAAGATTGAAATCTCTCCGAAAAGGTCAGTATTTGTTTCGCCAGGCATTCTAAGATTATTATAATTGAGTTCATGAATATAACTAGGATGATTATTAAAAAGAGTTTGAATGATTCGTATTCCTTCTGGGAAGCGACAAAGAGATAAAAATGTACTAACTTGGGCTAAACCTTGACCTTCCTTGTGAATGTTATAAATAATAATTTGGGCCAACATTTCTTTATCCAAGTAATCTGGATGATGTAATAGTACTTTTTTAAGCATAATATTAGTTCGATTACTCAACATAAAAAAGGAAATTAATGAGGCAAATTTCTTAGAGTTTCTTTCACCTTCTTTTTGCATGAGGTGATGTTTTTGAATTTGTTGAATCAAATCTATTCTTTCTTTAAATATTAAATCAACTATATCGTAACCATCATTATTATTTGAACTTAAAAGCATGGCTAAAGTTGACAATTTATAATTATTCTCTTGGTTATTTTTCTGAGAGTATTGGGTAAGCAAATCATTAATGCTTAATGCCCGTAATATTGTTTTTTGATTTTTTAAATATTTTAAAAGACGGGGGCGTGGGGTAGTAAAGAACAAATAATACATGAGATTTCTAGTGTAGACGATTTTATTGTTTTCAATTTCAAAGAATTTTTGTAAATCATGTATGGCGATGTTCTCAAATAAGCTGGCTTGGGTTTGTATACAGCTGTTGAATACAGAGACGTCAGTGTCATCACCTTGTGCTCTTGAAAATTTTTTTTGCAAAACTTCAATAAAGCTATCCACTTTCGTTTTTGTAATCACAGCTGGCGCAAGCGGAACTGCTTTGGATGGATTATTTTTTTTCGACTTTTCTTTCGGAAGTTCGGGTTTTATCTGGGTTTTTTGTTCAATAATGGTTTTGGCTATCGCATGGAGTTCGGCTGTTTCAAGCTGTTTGGCAACAGCATGCCATTCTTCTTCGGTGGATTGATGTTTTTTTTGGACGATGTCTTGATTAACACCTAAAATATCTTTTCGCAGATGCAAAAGAAGAAAGCGGTGCTGATGTTCTTTTGCTGATTTTTCAATGACAAATATGCCTTCTTTAGCACGCGTGATAGCCACCAAATCTTCATTTAAATGGGTAGAATCAATGTGTGATTCTAATTTAGAACGGTTTGAAGATATTCTTAGTTCGTCAATTGATTTTAACTTTTGATTCACTTCATGATGCCCCGCATGCTCAAAAATGCGATAAGTGACCACATGATTAAATTCTAGGCCTTTGGCTTGTTCTGGCGTAAGTATTACAGCAATTCTTAAATGCTGCCTGACTTCTTCGTGAAAATTAGGATGTGTAATCACAACGCAGCCTGCATCATCTTCAAAGCGGTTTCTTAAGGTGGTGATATTTTCTGTATTTAAATCAGCCCAAAACAACTCGCCTTGGCCTGCATGCGGGTGAGGGATGATTTGTGCTGATTGACCTTTTTCAGTGACTCCTCCCGTGACAGTGTTTTTTACAGCCAGCAGTTGATTGGCAAATTGAATAACAGCATGACTTGAACGATAGCTGTCACTGAAGTGGACATGTGATTCTTTTGGAATATGAAAGATTTGTTGAATAAAATGGGTTTTAGAGAGAGAATCATTTAAGCTTTGATTACTATCCATGAATATAGCCACATGTCGATAGTCAATAAATGATTTGAGAATATTGAGTTGAAGTCCTGAAAAATCTTGGGCTTCATCAATGACTAAAAAATCAATTTTGGGCACTTTGCCAGTAATTCTTATCGGTTGAAGAGCTAAATCTAAGCAATGATTTTCATCCAAGAAGCGAAGGTAGCTTATGTATAATCTTTGCATATCACTTTTATCAGCAAAAAGACTTTGTTTTCGCCCCAATGCATGGTATTCCTCTGGCCTTTCTAGATAACCAGAGAAAATTCGAAATTCTTGATACAAGTCTTTGGGATTTGAAATTGAATGTTGCTTGGCCCAATCTAAATAAGCATCTAAACCAACATGGCGCCAATTTGGATAAAAATGAGCAACCAATTCTTGGTAGGTTCTAAATGAAACAGTCGATGAATCTTCATGATAATCAGGTTGTGTGCGATATAGGTTTTTTAATTCATCAATCAACCCTTCAGAGTTGGTGACAAAATACGAAAGCGCTCCTTCTAATTGTTCAAGAAGATGCATGGCAACACAGGTTTTACCAGAACCTGGTGCGCCTGAAATCAAGAGCGGTAGTTTTTCGACCGTAGGTTCTTTTTGTAAATCATTAAAAAGAATGAAATGTTCTTTATAATAATGCAGTTCTTGAATGCTGTGAGGCTCTTCTTTAATTTCATCCAATCTTGATTCTTTGGAAAGGGTGTCCACTTGTGATTTGAGGTAGTCCAAATCTTGCATGAGTAAGCCTGGAATTGTATCAAAGGACATTCTTTCATAGCGATGGTCTTCCATGATGTTCAATAACACCCAAAATTGTTGACCGTCTAATTTGATGGGGGTACAAATGGCGCGAACTTTTTTATTTAATCGAATACTATAGGGGGCGTAATGTTTAATACCTTGAAGTTTTTCAAGGTTTTGCCCATGAGAAGGCGAATCTTGTATGCGGCCTAATTGAGGATAGGCTTCGAGTAATTCAGGCGTGATGGCAGAGCTTAATAAAAAAGTCTTTTTTTGGGGCATTATCTTTCATGAGTTCAACAAATGAACTGGAATTCTACACTATGAATTTAATTAAGTAAAGTTGTCTATTCGTTTGTGTATTTTATGACGTCACACCATTAAAAAATATTCAATTAAAGCTTGAATTCATTTTGGAGATGTTTAATAGTGATCAGTTCAAAAAAGTAGGTTATATATTGAGTTTTAATGAATAATTTGTTTTATAGAGAATCACAGCCACTTCGAATAATCGGTCCTTCTTACACAGCCCCCATCAATGCTTTTGCCAGTATGTTTTATTTTGTGCTTGGCGCCTGGGTCAATGAATATGATTCCTATCCTGGTGTTATATTGAGTTTGATGGGTGGTGGGCTTTCGGGTTTATTATTTGGCGTTATTGGTTCTGGTATTGAACAAAACAATGAAGATAGCTTTCATGTTCGTTTGCATAAAAGATTATTACTTGAATTTCTTATTCAGTTGAGTGGCCTTTTAAGCATTCCCTTTGGATGTATGATTACCTTCACAATTGATTTAGAAAAAATTGAGCAAATGATGATTCGGTATATGATGGGGCATGCAATCATTGTTGGAACAAAATTTCTAATATTAATGAGTTTATTAAAAGCCCGTCCGATTGCTGAAAATCCTGAGCTTTATCACACCCATTGCATGTTGTTTTATTTTTTTAATCATACCACAGTACCCCGAGTGATTCCTGAAGTGATTACCGAAGTGGTTGTTGAAATTATTGAAGAGCCAGTGTTTGAAGCCGAAGCTTATGTGATTGAAGAACCCTTAACCGAGATTGTGGTGCGACAACAATAAATATTTTTCATGAAGGGCATGAATTTGCTTTTGTAAATCGTCTAAGCTGCCATGATTATCTAGGATATCATCGGCAAGCGATTCTCGGACATGCATAGGAATTTGAATATCAAGAAGAGCTTCTATTTCTGCTGAGTTTAATCCACGTTTGGCTAGAAATTGTTTTTGTTGATATTTTGAAGTTTTAATTAAAAGAACGCGGTCAATCTCATAATCCATTCTTTGTTTTAAAAGAGGGATTTCTAGTACACAATATTTGCTTTGCGCATTTTGCTGAAAAGTTTTTAATTTTTTTCTTATCAATGGGTGGGTTAAATTTTCTAACCACTGTTTGAAATTGACATCTTGGAGTAATTTTTCTCTTAATTGATTGCGATCTAATTCGTGATTGGGCAATAAAATGCCTTGGCCTAAATGCTTAACAATTTCTATATAAGCAGGCTGATTGATTTTCATGATGTCTTTTGCAACATCATCAGCGCTTATACAATCAATATTCAAATTTCTAAAGAAATTCAAAACAGTTGATTTTCCTGAAGCGATTCCGCCAATTAAGGCAATGGTGAAGGTATGTTTTTTCATGGTTTATTCAAAATTTTATGCCATCTGCCAAGCTTAATTGTAAATCGTTTACACTTGGAAATCCAATTGGAATTAATTTTCAAGAACTTGCTGTTGCCAAAGAGAAATGATTGGAATACATTGGATGTATTGAGTTATTTTTAAGGGATAGGGATGTTTCAGTTGACTGAAGAACAACGTGCGATTTTAAATTCTGTGGAATCATATACGAATGAATTTATTTGGCCAAATGCACCAAGCTGGGATGAAAAAGAGCACTTTCCGATGGAGGCTTTCAAAAAAGCTGCTGAGTTGGGATTGGCCGGTTTATTTGCCAGCGAGCAATATGGTGGCAGTCAGTTATCACGATTAGATGGTGCCTTAATATTTGAAGAAATTGCCACAGGTTGTGTGAGTACCAGTGCTTTTTTATCTATACACAATATGGTGGTAGGGCTTATTGATAAATATGCAACAGCAGATGTAAAAAAAACCTGGTTACCGCAATTGATATCCTTTCAATCTGTCGCAAGCTATTGTTTGACAGAGCCTCATTCAGGCTCTGATGCGGCTGCATTAAAAACGACTGCAAAAGATTGCGGGGATTATTATTTGGTCAATGGTAGTAAGGCATTTATTTCTGGTGCAGGCATTAGTGATGTTTATGTCACCATGGTGCGTACTGGTGGTGAGGGATACAAAGGTATTTCTTGTCTTTTGATTCCAAAGTCTTTGCCAGGTGTGCGTTTTGGTCAAAAAGAAAAGAAAATGGGGTGGCGAAACCAACCCACCGCTATGGTGTACTTTGAGGATTGTAAAGTACCCAAAAGCCATTTATTAGGGGAAGAGGGCATGGGTTTTCGCTATGCACTTGGCGCTTTAAATGGTGGACGATTGAATATTGCAGCATGTTCACTAGGCGGTGCAAGAAAAGCGATGCATTTGACTGAGCGTTATATGCATGAGCGTACACAATTTGGAAAACCTTTAAAGGATATTCAAGCGCTAAGATTTTATTTTTCTAAAATGCTAATGAACTATGAAGCTTCCCGAAATATGCTTATCAATGCCGCACAGCTTTTTGATGCTCAGGATAAGTTTGCGCCTAGATATTGTGCGATGGCCAAGCATTTCGTCACCGAGCATTGCAACCAAATAATTGATTTGGCATTACAAATCCATGGGGGGTATGGTTATTTGCATGATTATCATATTGAAAGAATTTATCGTGATTGTCGTGTGAATGAAATCTTAGAAGGTACCAATGAAATCATGTGTGAAATCATTGCCAAATATACCTTAGATGACGAACAACCTTGGCAACATCTTTAATATGAGGAATAAATATGGATATTTTACAATCGCAGATGGAAGATGGCATTTTAATTCTAAAGCTCAATCGTCCAGAAAAACACAATTGTTTGAATCAAGAATTAATTGAAGCATTAGGTTTCGCATTTTCAGATGCTAAAACGAATGCATCGATTCGCTCCGTTTTATTAATGGGCAATGGTCCATCGTTTTGTGCAGGCGCTGATATTAATCGATTGGCGGAATGCGACGCTCAATCGGGTTATGATTTTGCAAGATTTGGCCAGAGTCTGATGGATACTATCGAATCTTTAAACAAACCCTGTGTTGCGGCTTTGCATGGCCATGTTTTAGGCGGTGGATGTGAATTGGCGATGTCCGCTCATCTTCGTTTTGCCCATGAAAAAACTTTTTTAGGTCAGCCTGAAATCAAATTGGGCGTGATTCCAGGTTATGGTGGCACACAACGTTTAACGCGATTGGTTGGGCGTTCTAAGGCACTTGATTTATGTTTAACTGGTCGTTTTATAGACGCAACAACAGCTCTTTCCTATGGTTTGGTGGACAAGGTTTTTGGAGATGATCTTGAAAAGCAAGCTTTGGATTATTTGCGAGGGCTCAATCAGATGCCATCGATTGCTGTCAACAGTATTTTACAAACTGTTTTACGTGGCGCTGAAATGCCCTTGGCACAAGCCCTAGATCTTGAAGCACTACACTTTTCAAAAACCTGTGCTTCTTTGGATAAAAAAGAAGGCGTACAAGCATTTTTAGAAAAGCGTAAGGCCAATTTTAAGGGATGTTAAAATGATTGAAGTTGAAATTCATGGTCAAGTTGGTTTTTTAACGCTTAATCGTCTCAAGGCTTTGAATGCTTTGTCTGTTGATATGATTCGATTGATGCTCGATACTTTAAAAACTTGGCAATTGGATAAAAATATCCAAGCTGTTGTGATACGCTCAGCCTCTCAAGAAGTTTTTTGTGCAGGGGGGGATATCAAGTCTTTGTACCAATACAGACATGCACCAATTGAAGAGTTGATGACCTTTTTTAACCTTGAATTTCAGTTGAATTATTTATTACATATTTACAATAAACCAATCATCACTCTTCTTAATGGTTTAACCATGGGGGGAGGGGTTGGTATTGGAATGCACAATCGTTTTGCTATTGCAGGAGAAAATATTGTTTTTGCAATGCCTGAAACGATGATTGGCTTATTCCCAGATATTGGCTCAAGTCATCTTTTGAATAAATTACCAGAGACTTGGCGCAATAATGTTGGGGTATTCGGTGCGCGTTTAGGTGTAGGGGCTCTCAGTTATTTTAATTTGGTTGCTGCGCATATCCTAACAAAAGATTGGGAAGAATTTTTAGATAAACTTATCAATATGCATTGGTCTAAAAATCCAGACCAGGACGTGAAAAATTGCATTCAATGCTTTAAAAAAGAAGTGCAGCCTATGTATCCACCCTGTGATGAATTTTGGAGATTTGAGGCCAAAACTTTTGCTGAATTGATGGACAATATTGAACATGCTCAAGACCCTTATTTCTCTCATATTCAAGAGAATATGGCAAAATTTAGCCCTTTGAGTTTATACGCAACTTTTGAAAAATTAAAATTAAGTCAAGGTCTGGACTTAAAGGCTTGTTTAACCTTAGATTATCAACTCTTGTATCATTTCATGACAAACTCGGATTTTTTTGAGGGCGTCAGAGCAATGATGATCGATAAAGATAAACATCCTCATTGGAAATATCAACACTGGCAAGATGT
>DHHZ01000093.1:10515-28556 GCA_002403515.1 Legionellales bacterium UBA4759
ATTAATTTCTGTTGCTTGCACAAATAAAGATTGTGGATTTTTAATGATGGTTTAAAATACGGTCATATTCATATGATTTAAGCCTTTGATAAATATGCAAAATTATTCTGATGAAATTCAAAAAAGGCGTACGTTTGCAATTATTTCGCATCCTGACGCAGGTAAAACAACGGTGACTGAAAAGCTCTTGCTATTCGGAGGTGCGATTCAGATGGCAGGAACCGTTAAAGGTCGAAAAGCATCGAAACATGCAACCTCAGATTGGATGGCGATGGAAAAAGAAAGAGGGATTTCTGTGACCACATCGGTGATGCAGTTTTCTCATCGAGGTTGTATTTTTAACCTTTTAGACACACCCGGTCACGAAGACTTTTCTGAGGATACCTATCGAACTTTAACAGCAGTGGATTCGGCATTGATGGTCATCGATGCGGCCAAGGGTGTTGAGGATAGAACCATGAAGTTGATGGATGTTTGTCGTCTGCGAGATACACCCATTTTAACCTTTATCAATAAATTAGATAGGGAAGGTCAAGAACCTATTAATTTATTAGATGAAATTGAATCGACTCTTAAAATTCAGTGTGCCCCTATTACCTGGCCTATTGGTATGGGTAAACGCTTTAAAGGGGTTTATCATTTGGTGTTGGATAAGATTTTTCTTTTTCAAACCGGTCAAGCATTGCAAAAACAAGAAGCACAAGTTATTGATGGTTTAAATAACCCTGAATTGGATAAAGTCATTGGTGATATGGCTTCTGAATTAAGAGATGAGATTGAGCTTTTAAAAGGTGCTTCTCATGAATTTGATGTTGGGGCTTATCTTCAAGGACAACAAACGCCAGTTTACTTTGGCTCTGCAATCAATAATTTTGGTATTGAATTATTCTTAGATGATTTGGCAGCCTATGCGCCTGCACCGCGTTCAAGACAAACTCTGCAACGTGAAGTTTCTCCTTTGGAACCCAAACTCAGTGGTTTTGTTTTTAAAATTCAAGCCAACATGGATCCTAAACATCGAGATCGCATCGCATTCATGCGCATATGCTCTGGCCAATTTAAACCTGGCATGAAAATGCGTCATTTGCGTATTCAAAAAGATATCACGGTTCATCAAGCATTAACATTTCTTGCGGCCGACCGAAGTCAGATTCAAGAAGCATATGCTGGCGATATTATCGGTTTATACAATCATGGCACCATTCGCATTGGTGATACGTTTACCGAGGGTGAAGATTTGAAATTTACAGGTATCCCAAACTTTGCACCTGAATTGTTTCGAATCGTTCGCTTAAAAGATCCTTTAAAAAGTAAAGCTTTACTTAAAGGTTTGATTGAATTGTCGGAAGAGGGCGCAACCCAAGTATTCAGACCATTAATTGGCCAACAATTAATTTTAGGGGCGGTGGGTGTACTTCAATTTGATGTGGTTGCTCATCGTCTCAAAGATGAGTACAAAGTGGAATGTTTTTTTGAACCTGCTCAAGTGACATGTGCCCGTTGGGTGAGTGGCGAAGATAAGAAAATTCAGGAATTTCAAAACAAAGTTCAAGAATACTTGGCTTTAGATAGTTCTGATACGCTAACTTATTTGGCACCAACTCGGGTGAATTTAACGCTTGCTCAAGAACGCTACCCGGATATACAGTTTTCTGCAACCCGGGAACATTAAAAGAAGTGACTTGGTCACTTCTTTTTTTAACGACAGGTGATAAGACACATACTGCTAATTTTTGTAGTGCCAGTATTTTTAAGTTCAACTCTAGATGCAGGTTTTGCGACAATTGATAGTTTATCGCCTGTGTTGATATCTATATCCATAGAATCACCTTTGGTGACCGGCACTCCATTGAGGGACCCACCTTTATTTAAAATGGTAAAATGAATGATGTTGGTCACATTGTCTTGGCATGTGGTATCACATTCAATATGCATAGTACAGGTAAAAGCATTACCAATCACTTTGACTTCATTAGGTGCCAGATTTATTGGGGTTCCAGCAGATTCTTGTAAATACATTTCTTGTGCATGAGCAAAAGCTGTACCAAGGGTTAAACTCAAAGCGGTTAATAATATACGAAACATTATTTCTCCTAAATTTGTTAAAAGATATTGAAAATTTTAATAGATACGTTAAATTTTATCGCATTGCAAGTCCTCAAGGAAGTGAATGCTTCTCATCATATTTTTGATGGGTATGTTTTCGTATGAAAAATTTTACCCATTTTTTTTAATATTTTTTTGTAGTTTTGAACTCTCCATTAAGCAAATTTCAAAGTGTATTGTGATTTTTATTTTCGGTTATTGCTTAATATTAAATCATGAGTCGCGCATTAAAACACAAATAGATCAATTTGACCACAACTATTTTTCATCTTTTTTAGTTAAGGTCGTGGGGTTTGAAGAAAAGAAAAGTTATGGCAGGCGATGGAAGGTGAGTATTATTTACCCATTTTCAGGGCAAGTTTGGGTTTATTGTTTTCAACAATGCCCCCTAATGTACCCAGGTGAAACATGGTGGCTACAAGGAAAAATAAAAAAAATAACTGTGCTTCATAACCCCGGACAACTTGATTTTTGGTATCAAAGCAGCTATCGACATCTCATTGGGCAAATCATGATAGTGCCTGGAAAACATAAAAAAGAAGTGGGTATTGGCAAATTCGACCTTTTGAATCAAATCAGAGTGAGCCTTTATAAAAAAGTCAATCAGGCATTTAATCATCAGCATGATTTTTCAAAACGTTTGTTTTTAACCTTGGTTTTAGGGATTGGTAGTGAGCTATCCAATGATGATTGGCAGATTTTTAAAGATACTGGCACGGCACATTTAATGGTAGTATCGGGGGCGCATTTGGGTCTTTTGATGTTAATGATTTCATGGATTATCGAACAATGTTATCGCTTTAAAATGAGCTTGATTCCAGCAAAAAAAATAGCCAGTGCCATCAGTCTATTGGTGGGGTTAATTTATGCCTTAATCAGTGGCTTTGGAATCCCCGTTCAAAGAGCTTGGCTGATGAAGTTTTTTTTTGATTTGAAATATTGGTTGAATTTTCGACTCACAACCTGGCAGTCATTTCGATATGCAATGCTTGTGATATTGCTAATCGAGCCACACGCTATTGGCTATCCAGGTGCTTATTTGTCATTTTTGGCTGTTGGCATATTAATGCTTGTTCCTAAAATATTTCCCTCCAAGAAATGGTGGATGCATCTGGTTACACAAGTGTGTTGTTTAATTGGTTTAAGTCCTTTAACTGTTTTATGGTTTTCTAGTATTCCTGTTACAGGCATAGTGGCCAACTTCCTTGCGATACCCTGGGTTTCATGGATTGTATTACCGCTAGCCTTTAGTATGTCTGTATTTTTGGGGGAGTGGGGCAGGGTTGTATTTGATATCAGCGCACAATGCTTATATCAAGGCTTACAATTCATTCAACATTTTCAACAATTTAATTTTCATTGCACATGGCCAAATCATTGGATGGCTTGGTATGCGATGATGGTTTTATTGGTTTTGATAATTTACCCACATTGGAAAACAGTCATTTTAGGTTTGCTGGGTTTGATATGGATAGGCGCTTCCCCTCATATCATTCTCAAACAAGGGGAGTATTTGCTGGATGTATTGAATGTAGGACAAGGTTTA
Source organism: Legionellales bacterium UBA4759 (assembly GCA_002403515.1). Classification (GTDB taxonomy): domain Bacteria; phylum Pseudomonadota; class Gammaproteobacteria; order Legionellales; family Legionellaceae; genus UBA2653. The sequence goes on from DHHZ01000093.1 coordinate 14,168, forward strand.
TCGGTTTTAATTCGCACAAAAAATCATGCTCTGCTTTATGATACTGCCGGCATGCAGGGTAAAAAAACTTTAGGTCAATTGGTGGTCTTGCCCTATTTAAAATACATTCAGCTAAAAAAATTAGACATGATGGTGTTGAGTCATCCTGATTTAGATCATATTGCAGGACGTTATGATATTTCAGCTAGATTTCCTAATGCGAAGTGGGTGGTTGATAAACCCAGTTTTTATCATCGCGGCGAAGATTGTCGCCAATTGAAAGATTGGTGTTGGGATGGTGTTTGTTTTCATTTTTACAAGTCTATGAAAAAAACCAAAAAGAAAAATAACCACTCTTGTGTACTTGAGGTTATGAATTCAAAACATCATGTACTTTTAACTGGAGATATTGAAAAAAAAGCAGAACAGGCTATTTTAAAAGAAAGAAAAAAAAGCCCCTTATCGGTTTTGTTAGTTCCTCATCATGGCAGCAAAACTTCATCCACAGAATCTTTTTTAAAGGCTTTAAAACCAGAGATGGCTTTGGTATCTGTCGCCCTCTATAACAGTTATCATTTGCCTCACCCCATGATAAAAAAACGCTATGAGCAATACCATATCCCATGGATTTCAACTGCTGAAAAGGGTCTTATTCAGTTAAAATTGTAGTGTGATTTTTTATTTCTAAATTGATCATTTTATTGATTTTTATGACTTAAATGGTAAAATGTCTTTTTTTTGTTCAAAAAGAGTGTTTATGCCGCTTTCTTCGCAGACGATAACACCTGGTCAGGGTTTGTTATTGCTTATCAAACATTATCAAGATCAGCCGCTCAAATGCCAAGAATTAAAGAAATTATATATCCTTGGGGCAAACAATGCAGATCGATGCATTGCTTTGTGTGATGCTTTATTGCATGAACCATTGTTACAAAATTATGAAATAGCCATTGATGAAACCAGTATTAATAATGATCCCACTCGACGATATTTCGAAACCCATTTGGCTTATCAAACCTTAAACCATCGATTAAGTCTTTTAAATTATGAAGAGTTAAAATCACTTTATAGGGAAAGTCATAAGCTCATATCTTCAAAAATCCCACCCGAACAATTAGAAACCATTTTAAATGTTATCAAAGGGCTTCCGATTGACCCAACTTTTAAAAGAAGAGAAAATTATCAATATTCTATTTATATCAAAAGAATCATTGAGGGCTCTATTTTTAGAAATTTTTCTAAAAATAAACGAAATAAAATGCTTTATATCGAGCGTGTATTATATTTATCCCTTGTCAATGGATGGTATAAAACAGAAATGCCAATAGATATTTATCATTTAGAGCGCTTTAGCTCAAGCCAAAGAGGTCGGATTTATCGGCATAAAAGTGATTTATCCTGGATGCGCAATCAGCATTTTGGATTAATGAAAGGCCATATGCCTTTGGCATTGGATGACATGGCTAGATCAATGATGCCCTTTGAACACATTAAATCTGCGGATTATTCAACATTTAATCCAGAATCACCAACCATACAAGCTTGTTTTATGCAATTTGTGCATCCTTATTCCAATTCAATTTCTTGCTCTTTTTTAGTGCTTTTAAGACTCTTGGCACGCTTGAATACCGAGGAAGGTGGGTGTGTTTTTATGTCATCGCTCGACAAATTAGTATTATTATTACAACTTTGTATCTCAAGTTCCTTGTATTATTCTGGTGGACATAGTCTTTATGAATACATATCGCTCATCAATGCACCGGAAGTTCAAGATTACTTTCAATTTTTACCTGGGTTTGCAGAAATTGATTTAGCAAGTATATTTTATCAAAACAATGAAGATGCCTTTGATGCTGCCTTAGAGTCAACCTTGACTTATCAAGCGCATTTGATGGCCAAAAAATCTGTGCATGCCGAGTTGATAAGTTTATTTAGCCCTCAGGAAGAACCTAGCTCTTTTGCTTCAGCCAGTTTAGGCTAGATTATGCATTTGCTTTACCAAATTGTTAATTTTTGATAAAATAGATTCAAATTATTTTTGGATATCTACTCTTGATGGTAAAGCGAATTCAAATATTATTTGGTCTTTTCGCATTGCTGTATGCCTTTTCTCCGGCCTTGAGTGCTCATTCTTCTTCCAATTGGCTTAAAAATTGCCAAGAATCCTCCTGTTATGCCATTGTTGATGCTGGAAGCTCGGGTAGTCGTTTTTATATTTACTCCAATGATTACAAGGTCTTATATACCCACAAAGTTGAACCAGGCTTATCCACGATTCCTTTTGAACAAATACAATCGTATTTATCAAGTTTAATTCCTGAAAATCAAACTGTCCCCATGCCAGTCTACTTTTATGGCACTGCGGGAATGCGACTTTTAACTGATTCAGAACAACTTCGTCGTTATGAAGCCGTGAAAAGCTGGTATTCATCCAATTCATATTGGAATTTAAAGGATATTCGTACCATTTCAGGTAAAGAAGAGGGGGTATTTGCTTGGATTGCTGTGAATGATACCCAAGCGCAAAAAAAAGGTGTTTTAGAGGTGGGAGGGGCTTCCTATCAAGTAAATATTCCTGTATCCGAAGAGCTCTCAAAACAACTTCCAGCAGTTGATATTTCTGAAATATTTTTACATGGACAAAAATACTATGTTTGGACCAAAAGCTATTTGGGTCTTGGTATTAATGAAGTAGAAAAAAATGTATCCAATGTCGGCTATTGTTTTAGTCAAAATTATCCTTTAGGTAATGGGCAATTGGGTGATGGTGATACTACACAATGCATACAGTCATTAGAATCCAATGCTTCTCTTGCAATTTTATCACGATTTTCTGATGCTAAAGCTGTATTAAAGCAGCAAGAATCCTTAAACTGGGTAACATTGGGCGCTATACGTTATGCTGTGACAACACCACCATATTCTTTTCCTCAAGAACATTTCAATTTGCATGCGTTTAGAGAACAAGCTGATGCACAATCTTGCCATCAAGGCTGGGGAAATCTCGTGCAAAAATACACAGACCCTTATTTATATCGTCAATGTTTAGCTGCAAGTTATTTTTATTCAAGTATTGTTGATGGTATGGGCATTGATGAAAATCAAATGATGAATTATCCTAATAAAAATCATAGCGTTGATTGGACTATTGGCGCATTGATGTTGAATCATCATTCATAGGGATTTAATTTGAAACTTAAACTCGCTGGGGTTTGTTGTCTTATTAATTGTTGCTACGCAAGCATTTCAAATTTTGAAGTTTGTAAGTCTCAGATATGCGATGTGATTGTTGATGCAGGCTTTAGCGGTACTCGTGTGCATGTGTATACTTATGATCCCAAAACTTTTAAAAAAAATCCCGTCATTCACCAACTCTATGAAAAAAAAATTAATATCAGTTTTACCACTAACCAGCCTGGTCAGGTAGATAATATTTTAAATCCCTTGTTTCAAGATTTCCCCAATATTCCCTTGCATACGTATTTTTATGCAACCGAAGGATATCGTTCTATACCTTTAGAAAATCAAATTCTACATTCAAGGGCCATTCGAATATGGTTTTCTTTCCATCGGCAATTTAAGTTACAAGAAATTAGAAAAATTTCTGGAAAAGAAGAAGCTACTTTTGCATGGATTTCAAATTATTTACACTTATCTCATCAAAAATCTAAACCTATTCATTCAGGAATAATTGAGGTAGGTGCAGGCTCTGCGCAAATTGCTTTTTTGTATGATCCAATCATTCCCACGTCCATTATGGATGAATCCAATATTGTGAGGTTCAATTGGTTTGATAATCGTTTTATAACGCTTTGGACGAAAAGCTTAAGTAAATTTGGTCGTGAAAACATGTCTAAATTCGTGATTTGTAAAGCACCAACAGAGTTTCAAGGATGTGTAAATCAATTTAAAAAAGAATCTATTAAATTAAATGGGCAGGGCCTCTATGAAATCAAAAATGCAATTGCAAATATTAATGGTCAAACCACTTGGTGCGGTTTAGGGGTTTTAAATTATTTAGGACAATCAAAAGCGATGAAAAACAGAGAGGGTACTTACCAACTCTCTGATTTAAGAAACAATAGTAGCAATTCATTTTGTGAAGTATCTCAAGACTCTATTCGTAATAGCACTAATCCTTTCGCTTCAACAGCATGCTTTAACCATGCCTATATTTATACTTTAACCCACGAACTTTTTGGGTTAGACGATTCCACTAAAATTCATTATCAATCTGGATCAAAAGGTCAGGGATGGCCTGAAGGTGTACTTATTTGGCGTCTCTTAAAAGGCTAGGAAAAGGCCCGCTTAAGCGGCCTCTCCTTCTGGTGTTTCTGTTTCTTTAGTTTTGAAAATTTGAATGCCGGCTATACTTGCACCAATTGCAAAAAGTAACCATGCCAGAGCATAAAAGTTTTGACCGTGGAAAAGATGATTTGCCAACTCAATCCCAACCGATTGAATCAACATGATGAATAAAGAGATTAAAGCAGCTGTGGCACCTTTGGGTACGGTTGATAAGCAATACAGACGGCGATAAAAAGGAGAACTTGCAGTTGCATAACCAAAGAAATAGCCGATAAATCCTGGAATAAATGCGTAGTATGTTGGTCCAAAAATATGCACCAATAACGCACTCAACATCAAGTTGAAAATGACGGTATAAATTCCTTTTTGCATTAATTGTTGCAAATTGAATTTAACAACCCATTTTTGCAGTAAGGTATTGGCGAAAATAAATGCAGAAAACATGGGGATTTGCCAAAGACTGTATTCATATAAACTATGACTATTCTCATGAGAAATGATCATCACCGGGCTTAATGCAATCCAAATCATGCAAGGAACACCCATTAAGCCATAAGTGCACAAGGTTTTCATGAAAGCAGGTGAGCTTAATAATGTCGCATAATTGTGCATGATTTTTTTAAAATTCAGAGGTTGGGGGGCAATATGATGACCTTCAGTTGTGGTTTGTCCTACTGATTCAGGCATGTATTTCCATAATCCCCATAGTGAAATGACTGTTAAAACTGCAACGATTTCAAAGATTTCTCGCCATGTGGCGTGCAAAACTATAAAAGAACCAACCAATGGTCCCAAAAGTGGCGATATAATAGAAATACTGGCCATTAAAGCGGTGAGTTTCACTGCATCTGTATCATTGAATATTTCTTGCAAAGTCGCATAGCCAATCGTACTGATAAAGCATACGCCCATACCTTGAAAAATACGTTCTAATAAGAATTGATGCATCTTTTGTGATATCGCTAATAAAATAGTGCTTATTAAAAATAATATGACACCACTTATCATCACTTTGCGACGTCCGTAAGCATCAGACAATGGACCGATGATAAATTGTAAGCATGCGCCACCAACCATAAAACAAGTAACCGCGCTGGCAATATTAGCAGGAGATGCATGAAATTCTCTGATGACTTGATACATACCTGGTAAGATCATGTCGTTGGAGATATAGGTTAAAAATTCATACATGACTAAGAATAAAGCAAATAAAATGCCTTGTTTTTGACTAATATTGATTAAGGGCTTGACATGTCGCATGAAAAAAATCCAGTTAAATAGTAAAAAAATACAACAATTTGGAAGGTTACTATAAATGACAGGCTTTATGCAAGAATTATTCTTCTATTTCTTGAATTTTTGCAGAAATTCTCAGGTCCATGTATGAGTTCGGTTTAGCGTACTTCTTCGCAACTTTGAGTTGAGCAAGCGCTGCTTTTGTCTCACCTTGTATCAGACGACAATTGGCTTCCGTAAAATAAGCTTGTGCAGTCATGTGCATTTGCGCTTGAGCTCTGGCAAGTTTAAAACAAATATTGACGTCATTTTTAAATTGACGGTGTGCTTTAAGTAAAACTGAAAGGTTCTTTTTGGGATTATCAGATTCCAAAAACTCACTGTATTGATCTAATACCGCGGTATTATTGGGAGAGATATCATAAAATTGTTGGTATATACGGTTAGCGTCTTCTTTACGACCTTTGGCTTCGTAGGATTGTGCGAGTGCTAAATTAATGAATGGGTCTCGACTTAAGTCACCTTGAGCCAAGGATTCCAAAATGCGAATACTTTTATCATCTTGATGAATGTCTTGGTAATTTAAGGCCTCACCATAACGGCAAGCATAATTGGGTGAGTATTTTGTGCATTGCTTGGCGTAATATTCAAATAATTCTTGTGTATTATGGGGTACCTCATGTCGAATTAATTCTTTAAAAAGAAAATATTGTGGGGTTGAAGGGATGCTGTGACGTGATTTTAATTGAGCTATTCGGTTATCTGCCTCCGCGATACGATCTTCATCCAAGGGGTGAGTTCGTAAAATAGCAGGAATGTTAGCGGTGTAATAGTAGCGCATATTCATTTGCATTTTTTTAAAAAAGCTTGGCATGCCTTCGGGATCATAATTTGCTTTGGTCAGGATATCCATACCAATGCTATCGGCTTCTTTTTCATTAGAACGAATAAAACTAATCGTGTCTTTTTGAAAGCTGTCCATGGTACCAAGCATTGCACCAGTCCCTAAGGTTGGATTAATGACACCTAAAGCAATTGCAGCGAGCATTCCGGCGAGTTTGGGAATTTGCATTTGTTTTTGATGCTCTATCATGCGATAAAGGTGATGAAGACGAACGTGGGCCATCTCGTGAGCCATAACCGCAGCGAGCTCACTTTCGTTTTGCGAGGCAAGAATCAGTTCAGTATTTACCCCAATATAACCGCCAGGTCCGGCAAAAGCGTTGATTTCGTTAGATTTAACAATAAAAAAGTAAGGTTTTTGCATTTGACCATGCCGTGCTAAACGAGTTGCAATTTTATTAATATACCGTTCAGCAAGTGGTGTTCTTAATACTTGGGGAGATTGATTGATTTCTTTTTTAAATTGAACCTCAAGTTCATCGAGTTCTTTATTAGAATATGCTGAGAATCCAAAACAAGTTGAATGGATAAGTAATAATAGACTTAAAATTCTTTTGAATTTCATGGTAAAATTTTCACACTTGGTTTGGAACTATTCAATTATGACATAGACTACTAAAAATTTGAATAATTTGTTATCATTATTATGAATTTGTTACATATTTTATTTATTTGGGAATAGCTTATTTTGCACGAACAACTTTATTTATTGCAAGCTTTGGAAGAAGCAAAGAAGGGCCGAGGGTTTTGTTCACCAAATCCTGCCGTTGGTGCTGTTGCTGTTCAAAATAACCAAATTATTGCACGCGGTTACCATTTTGGCGCAGGTCGCCCTCATGCAGAAATCGAATGCATGTCGCAATTTCCAAAAAATACGCCGGATGTGACCTTGTACGTCACTTTGGAGCCCTGTAATCATTTTGGTCGAACCCCGCCTTGTGTGAATGCAATTATTGAACATGGCATAGCCAAAGTAGTATATGGAATTCTCGACCCCAATGATGTCGTTCGTGCATTATGTTCCGATGAAATCCTTGCAAAGTATCATATTCAATCTGAATGTGTACAAGTTCCTGAAATTCAAGAATTCTACAAAAGCTATTTGCATTGGAATTTGCATAAGAAACCTTGGGTGAGTGTCAAATGGGCACAAACCTTAGATGCAAAAAATGGTTTAAAAAGTGATAAATTACATTTTACCAATCAAATGCTGCATGAGTTTACGCATATTAATCGAAAAAATTCAGACATCTTGTTATCGACAGCACAAACCATTTTAGAGGACAATGCCCAATTTACCGCAAGATTTTCTGATGTCATTTATCCCAAGCCATTGGCCATTGTTGATAGAACATTAAGGTTAACTGGACAAGAACAGTGTTTTGATATCTATCGGCCTACGTATATTTTTCATCATGAATCATTGACTCCTTTGTTTATAAAAGAGAATGTGACCTTCATTCCCTTAAAAATTACTGACAAACAAGTGGATATGAGTCAGGTTTTTGCGATAATTGCCCAATTGGGATTTCATGATGTTTGGGTTGAGGCTGGGGCTAAAATGACAAGTCATTTGCATGCAAAAGGTTTGGTGAACACTTCACATATTTATATTGCGCCTTATATTTTTGGAAGTAAGGGGCAGGATGCTTATGATGGTGAGTTAAGTTTTTCTCAAGTACCTCAAGATATCCAATGGATTCCTATGGGGAATAATGTTAGAGCTTTAGTGAATTGGTAGAGGCGCATATGTTTACTGGATTGGTTGATGGAATTGGAGAAGTATTGGAGTTTAGGATGACTTCAGAACATGCTCATTTATCATTAAAATTACCCTATGCAGCGGTGCAAGCAGGGGAAAGTATTGCGGTTAATGGTGTTTGTTTAACGGCATTAACTGATTCAAAATATCAGGCAAGTTTTGATATTTCTTCTGAAACATTGGCCGTGACCAATTTGGTTTCTTTGCAAAAAGGAATGGAAGTCAATTGTGAACGTGCGGTACTTGCGCATACTCGGATGGGTGGCCATGTGGTGACTGGTCATGTTGATACAAAAGCTTCGGTTATTTCTTTGGAATCATCTGACGATTATGTTAAACTATGTGTTGGTCATTTTTCTAAACAAGAAAGTTTATATATAATTAAAAAAGGCTGCGTTGCTTTGGATGGTGTTAGTTTAACCATCAATCGTTTTGTCGATGGTGTGATTGAATTGATGTTGGTTCCTCACACTTTACAAAACACCCATTTTTTGGATTTGAAGGTTGGCCAAATTTTAAACGTTGAATTTGATTATATGACCCGAACAATTGCGCATCAATTGCAATTGATGTTGGCTGATTCTGATTTTAAAAAAACTGTGATGCAAGATTAACGAGGAATATGCATGTTGAATTTTAAGAATACCGTTGAAAATGCTTTAAATGTTCTGAAAGCTGGCGGTATGGTCGTTTTGGTTGATGATGAACACCGAGAAAATGAAGGCGATTTGGTCATTGCTGCTCAATTCATTACACCAGAAGCGATTAATTTCATGGCAAAATACGGCAGGGGCCTTATCTGCTTGCCAATGTCGAAAGAAAAAATCGATAAACTCAATTTGCCCATGATGACCCCTCATAATCGCTCGCCTTATCAAACGGCATTCACCGTTTCCATTGAGGCTGCAAGAGGTGTCGAAACTGGTATTTCAGCAGTTGATCGCGCTCATACTATTAAAACTGCTATTCAAGACAATGTTCAAGTTACAGATATTATCTCTCCAGGACATATCTTCCCATTGAGAGCTAAAAAAAAAGGTGTCTTAGAACGTCGCGGTCAAACAGAGGGCAGTATTGATTTAATGAAGCTTGCAGGATTATCGCCTGCCTCAGTCATTTGTGAAATCATGAATGATGATGGTAGTATGAGTCGCCGTACACAATTAGAAGCTTTTGCCAAAAAGCATTCATTACCGATCTTAACGATTCAAGATATTTTTAATTATCGAGTCCAAAATGAAGTATTGGTCAAGGAAGAAATAGCTGCTCGAATACCCATGGATGGTTTAAGTGATTTTAAAATGATTTTATTTAAAAATGATTTTGATGAATTAGAACATTTTGTTTTGCACAAACCCTTAAAAAACCCCAAGAGCCCCCCTTTGGTTCGGATTCATTCAGAATGTGTAACCGGTGATTTATTAAGTTCTTTAAAATGTGATTGTGGTCCTCAACTTCATCAATCTTTAAGTATGATCAACGAAGAAGGTGGGTTTTTAATTTATTTAAGACAAGAAGGTAGAGGCATTGGTTTAGCCAACAAATTAAAAGCCTATGCTCTCCAAGACACAGGGCTTGATACTGTTGAAGCCAATATCAAGCTTGGATTACCAGTTGATAATCGTGAATATCATTTAGCCTATCAATTTTTAAAGTATTTTGGTTATAATACCATTCGATTGATGACCAACAATCCTTTAAAACTAAAAGCACTTGAATTTTTTGGATTAAAAATTGATGAACGTATCAGTTTGGTGATTCAACCAAGCCCTGAAAATAAGAAATATATTGATACTAAAATCAAAAAACTCGGCCATTTGATTCAAAAAGGCCAGACGGAGTAGATTTCATGAAATTAATTAAAGCACAACAAGCTTTAGATATGAAAGCTTGTCGAATTGCTATTGTTGTAAGCTTATTTAATCAGTTCATTACTGGAAGATTAGAATCAGGCTGTATTAAACAGCTTTATAGCGGTGGTATTCAAAAAGATAATTTAACCGTCGTTGAAGTGCCTGGGGCCGTAGAGCTTCCTCTTGTCGCTCAAAAATTAGCCCAATCTAAATCGTATGACGCGGTCATTATGTTAGGTTGCGTGATTCGTGGTGATACGGATCATTATGATTATGTATGTCAACAAGTAAGTTATGGATGTCAAAAGGTTGCTCTTGATTCAGGATTACCAATCATTTTTGGTGTATTAACAACCGATAATGAAGAACAAGCACTTGCCAGGGTAGGCGGTCAACATGGTCACAAAGGTGTTGATGCTGCAGATGCAGCGTTAGCAATGATTGAAATCATGAAGCAAATCCAATAGAAGGTGAGTGTAATGACACAGTTTATTTTTATTACAGGTGGGGTTGTTTCTTCTTTAGGAAAGGGTATTGCCGCTGCTTCTTTAGGCGCAATTCTTGAAGCCCGAGGTTTAAAAGTTACTCTTATTAAATTAGATCCATATATTAATGTTGATCCAGGCACCATGAGTCCATTTCAGCATGGTGAGGTGTATGTCACGCATGATGGCGCTGAAACAGACTTAGACTTAGGCCACTATGAACGCTTCATTCGCACCACCATGACGCGCATGAATAATTTTACCTCTGGCCGTATTTACGAAAATGTCATTAAAAAAGAACGTCGTGGCGAGTATTTAGGCAGTACAGTACAAGTTATTCCGCATATTACCAATGAAATTAAGAAATGCATTAAGTTAGGCGCAGAAAATGTTGATGTCGCCTTGGTTGAAATTGGTGGTACAGTCGGAGATATTGAATCCTTACCATTTTTGGAATCCATTCGTCAAATTCGTATGGAATTGGGCGCGAAAAATACTTTATTTGTGCATTTAACATTGGTGCCTTATATTGCTACATCTGGCGAAACCAAAACAAAACCTACGCAACATTCTGTAAAAGAATTGCGTTCGATTGGTATTCAACCAGATTTTTTAATTTGCCGCTCAGAACAAGCATTGAGTGAACATGATCGTGAAAAAATTGCTTTATTTAGCAATGTTGAGAAAAAAGCTGTCATCAGCTTACCAGATGCAAAAAGTATTTATCAAATACCAATGATTCTTAAAGAAGAAGGTTTAGATGAAGCTGTGATTGAACGCCTAGGTATTCAAGTAAAACCTGCTGATTTATCCGATTGGCAAAAAGTGGTTGATGCACAATTTTCACCAAAAAAACATATCAAGATTGCAATTGTTGGTAAATATACTGAATTAAGCGATGCCTATAAATCCATTAACGAGTCTTTGTTACATGCAGGCATTGAAACCAAGACCAAAGTTGAGGTTATTTATTTAGATGCCGATAGAATTACAGATGAAGGCACCCAACTATTAAAAGATGCTCAAGGTATCTTAATCCCTGGTGGTTTTGGTCATCGTGGTATTGAAGGCAAAATTAAAGCCATTCAATTTGCTCGTGAGAATAATATTCCTTTCTTTGGTATTTGTTTGGGTATGCAAACTGCAGTGATTGAATTTGCCAGAAATGTTGTTGGTTTGGTGGGCGCAAACTCTACAGAGTTTGATAAAGAGACACCATATCCTGTCATTGGCTTGATTCAGGAGTGGAAAAACTCTGAAGGAACCATCGAACAACGCAATGAAAATACTGATTTAGGTGGTACCATGCGTTTAGGTGCTTACTATTGTGAAGTACAACCGAAAACCTTGGCTCATCAAATTTATCAAAAAGATAAAATAGTTGAACGTCATCGTCACCGTTATGAAGTTAATGAAAATTATGTGGCTGATTTAGAAAAGCATGGTTTAGTAATTTCTGGACGTGCTGCAGATAGTACTTTGGTTGAAATGATAGAATTACCATCCCATCCATTCTATATTGCATGTCAATTCCACCCTGAGTTTTTATCTACGCCAAGAAATCCTCATCCCGTATTTGTTAATTTTGTGAAGGCGGCTTCAAAATAAATAAGGAGTTTTTAATGAAGTTAAATGGAACATCGGTTGGTTTGCAATACCCATTTTTTTTAATTGCAGGACCTTGTGTCATTGAAAGCGAAGAAATGGCAATGCTCACTGCAGAGGCATTAAAAAAATTAACGGATGAATTGAATATTCCTTTTGTTTATAAGTCTTCTTTTGACAAAGCCAATCGTTCTTCCGAAAAAAGTTACCGTGGACCCGGAATGGCCAAGGGATTAGAAATTCTTAATAAAGTAAAAGAATCTTTTGGTTTGATGATTTTAACCGATGTGCATGAAGACACCCCTTTAGATGAGGTCGCAAGTGTTGTCGATATTTTACAAACACCTGCTTTTTTATGTCGTCAAACCAACTTTATTAAAAAGGTTGCAGCAACACAAAAACCAGTCAATATCAAAAAAGGACAGTTTCTATCACCATGGGAAATGAAGCATGTTGTTGAAAAAGCGAAATCTACTGGAAATCAACAGATTATGGTCTGTGAACGTGGTGCATCATTTGGTTACAATAATTTAGTATCCGATATGCGCTCGCTTGCAATCATGCGACAAACCGATTGTCCTGTGGTCTACGACGCAACACATTCTGTACAATTGCCTGGTGCAGGCAATGGTTCATCCAGCGGCAATCGAGAATTTGTACCTGTCTTGGCTCGTGCAGCAATCGCTAGTGGAATTTCAGGCTTATTCATGGAAACCCATCCTAATCCTAATGAGGCTTTAAGTGATGGACCTAATAGTTGGCCATTGCATTTAATGAAACCTTTGCTTCAACAGTTAAAAGCATTGGATGATGTGGTTAAAAATGCTGATCGTTGGTTAGAACAAGAGGTTTAAAATGACAGAAGTATCTAAAAATATTTGGCCAGGTCGAACCGGGCATGTACTTGCTTGGTTGGGCACCTTACCCTTTATCATTGCAACAATTGTTTGTTTTACACCATTTCGACTTTTCTTGTGGCCTTTTTTGGTGGTATTGGTCAGTACCTATGCGGCTATGATTGTTACATTCATGGCGGGTTCCCATTGGGGGCTGTCAGCGCAGATCCCGGAAAAAAATGCTAAAAAGGTCATGATTTATAGTAATCTCATCACACTATTGGCTTGGTTAGGTATTTTATTCCCTTCCTGGATTGTCAGTTGGGTCATTGTATTGAGTTGTTATTGGTTGGCGTATGCCATTGATAAAACTATTCATAAACATGGTGGTAGTGACGACAATTACTTAAAAATGCGTCTACATGTGACATCTTTTGTAACCGTATCACTTTGTTTAATGATTTTTTTAGGTCGATTCGAGTTTTAGATTTGACGCATTGTTTAAAACAATGCGTCGAAAACTTACTCTAAGATTTAACAAAAGTTTGGTAATAGTTTTTGGCAATTTAGCAGTCATAAACATCAATCAGTAATTTTCAGCTCGAATCCATTTAATAATAATCAAATTGTGTTTTATTTGAATTTTTGCACAAATAATAACTAAAGTATATAATAAACGCAACAAGGTTGATTAGGGGGCAAATATGGCATTTGAAAAACGAGAGGCTTTAGGTCTCAATTATTACTTTTACCCTCATTTTGAAAAAACAAAAATTCCTTTGATGGGTTGTGATGATTTTCCCATTGCAACTGTGCCATTGATTCATGGCTACACCGTAGACCTTTTAAATTGCTCTAGACTCGCATTGAAAAAGGATATGCCAACTTATCGAATCAATGGACAAGAATATCAGGTTAAATTATTTTTAACTGTTCAAAATATTAATCCTGGATTTCTAATAGAATTTGAAGGAGAATTTTCACCAACAGTTAAACCCCATTATGTTTTTGAATGTAATAAAGAAGATTATTACGGTGGTAAAGAATTTTCTGAAAGATGTCCTACAGCAATTTATATTGGCAATCAAAATCTTTGTGAGGGGGATAGGCAAGCACAACGAGTTTGGGCGCATGATGGAACTCTGTCCCCAAAAATTTCTGTACCCAAATTAAAACATGAAATCACAGCCGCTGTAGAAAATAGTCAAGATTTATTCGCCACATCATATGTGATAAGTCATGATAATAAAGAAATTTATATCACCTCACATTGTTTATTAAACCAACAATCACATGCCTCATTACTTAAGATACTGGATTCTTCCGATAAGGAATTTACATTTGAGAATCTTACCGACATGGAAAGTCCAATACAAAAACAATTACAAGACTTTCGCACAGGCGGTGTTTTTCAAGGTAGTT
>DHHZ01000006.1 GCA_002403515.1 Legionellales bacterium UBA4759
TAGCTGGTTTTCCACCATAAAGCTGAATCACGTCCATGGTTGCCATCGCAAGACCTGCGCCATTGACCATACAACCAATATCACCTTCTAAAGGAATATAATTCAATTCCCAATCATGTGCACGATTAACACGATCATCTTCTTGTGAAGGATCACGCATGAGTTTTAATTCAGGGTGACGATACAAAGCATTATCATCGATGTTGATTTTGCCATCTAGGCATAATAATTCACCGCTTTGGGTCACAACCAATGGGTTGATTTCTAAAAGACTCAAGTCGCAGTCGGTGAACATCTTGCCTAAATTCACCATTAACTTGGTGAATACGCCAATTTGTTCTAAAGTAAGACCTAATTTAAAGCCAACTTCACGCGCTTGATAAGGCATGACACCCAACATTGGGTCAACTTCAACTTTTAAAATCTTTTCAGGGGTTTCTTCTGCGATTTTTTCAATCTCAACACCGCCTTCAGTAGAAGCCATAATCACCATTTTGCCACAACCGCGATCAATGACAGCACCAAGATACAATTCACGAGCAATCGCACATGTCTCTTCGACTAAGATTGCCGATACAGGTTGTCCATTGGCATCTGTTTGATAGGTCACTAAATTGGTGCCCAATAATTTTTGACAAAAATCAGTGAGTTCTTCGGTTGTTTTAACCACTTTCACGCCACCGGCTTTACCACGACCGCCTGCATGTACTTGCGCTTTAGCAACCCAAGGACCTGCCCCAAGTTGTTGCGCTGCTTGAATAGCTTCAGCAGGAGTAAAAGCGACAAATCCTTTAGGAGCTGGTAAGCCGTACTGTTTAAATAATATTTTTGCCTGATATTCATGCAAATTCATGGAACATTCCTCTATTATAAATCAAGTAGGAAGCGTGCTGGATCTTCTAACATTTCCTTCACACACACTAAAAATTGAACTGATTCTTTACCATCGACTAAACGATGATCATAAGACAACGCCAAATACATCATAGGACGAATGACCACTTGCCCATTTTCAGCAACGGGTCTATCCATAATCTTGTGCATTCCCAAAATACCTGTTTGAGGAGGATTAATGATAGGTGTCGATAACATCGAGCCAAAAATTCCGCCGTTGGTAATGGTAAATGTACCACCTTGCATATCTTCAATTGCCAATTTGCCATTTCTTGCTTTGGCTGCATAATCTTGGATTTGAAGTTCAATATCCGCTAAAGACAATGTATCTGCATCACGTAAAACAGGAACCACTAAACCGCGTTCTGTCGATACCGCAATACCAATATCAAAATAACCATGATAAACGGTGTCTTGGCCATCAATTGAAGCATTCACTGATGGGAATTTTTTCAAAGCAGCAACAACAGCTTTGGTAAAGAAAGACATAAAGCCTAACTTCACATTGTATTTTTTAACAAATTGGTCTTGATACTTTGCACGTAAATCCATCACTGCTTGTAGGTTAACTTCATTGAAAGTTGTTAACATCGCAGTTTCTGTAGATGCTTGTACCAATCGCTCTGCAATTTTAGCGCGTAAACGAGTCATGGGCACACGTTTTTCTTCACGAGGACCACCTGTTACAGGCGCACTGGTTTTATTAGCGACATAATTGCGTACATCTGATGCATTCACGCGACCTTCTTTAGCCAAATGACTAACATCTTTGGTAGAAATATCATTTTCGGCAACCAAGCGACGAACCGCAGGCCCTTGTGCTTGCGCTGAAGATGAGGTTTCAGTTGCTTTTGGTTCTTGAACAGCAGCAACAGCAGGCTCAGGATGGGCAGCTGCACCTTCTTCAATTTTTGCCAAAAGTGCGCCCGATTTAACGACATCACCAGTAGAAACGACAATTTCAGTAATCACACCATCGGCTGGTGATGGAACTTCTAAAACCACTTTATCGGTTTCTAAATCTACTAAATTTTCATCACGGCTCACACGATCACCGATTTTTTTATGCCAAGTTGCGATGGTAGCATCCGCAACTGACTCTGGTAATGCAGGAACTTTTACTTCTATAGACATATCGATTCCTTTTAGGTTCAATTATTTATCTTGTATTAAAAACGCCGCATCAATGAATGCTTGCTGTTGTTTAGCATGCAAATAGGGGCTTCCGACAGCAGGTGCCGCTGCAAATTCACGTCCAACGTAACTTAGAGTTTGTTCTTTGAACAAGCAAGCTTGCATATGATGTTCTGAGGTAAACCATGCGCCTTGATTTTTAGGTTCTTCTTGACACCAAATCACCTCTTTTGCATTAGGATAAGTTGCCATGACTTTTTTCAATTCATCTTCAGGGAATGGATACAATTGTTCAATACGAACGATTGCAACATTCGAAATATCTTTATCCATTCTTGCTTGTAATAAATCATAGTAAACCTTACCACAGCATAAAATGATTTTTTTGACTTGTTCTGGCTTAATTGCTTCAACTTCTGGTATCACGTTTTGGAAAGAACCATGAACGAGATCATCCATACTTGAAACTGCTAAACGATGACGTAACAAACTCTTAGGTGTCATGACCACCAAAGGCTTACGGTATGGACGAACCATTTGTCGACGCATTAAATGAAAGATTTGTGCAGGTGTTGTTGGCACACAAACTTGCATGTTGTGTTCAGCACACAATTGCATAAACCGTTCTAAACGAGCAGATGAATGTTCTGGACCCTGTCCTTCGTAACCATGAGGTAAAAACATGGTTAAACCACATAAGCGGCCCCATTTCTGTTCACCTGAGCTGATGAACTGATCAATCACCACCTGTGCACCGTTGGCAAAATCACCAAATTGAGCTTCCCATATGACTAAAGCTTCAGGTTCTGAGGCAGCATAACCATATTCGAATGCCAATACTGCTTCTTCTGATAAGACAGAGTCAATGACAGTAAATGGGTGATTTTGTTTCGTAACAAATTGCTCTAATGGAATGTAAGTTTTACCTGTTTTTTGATCATGCCAGACTGCATGGCGATGAGAGAATGTGCCACGTCCACAATCTTGTCCTGATAAACGAACTTCATAACCATCTTCTAGCAAAGATGCGAATCCTAAAGCTTCTGCACAGCCCCAGTTGATGGGTAACTTATCTTCAACCATGGCCAATCGATCATTAATGGTTTTTTGAACCACAGAATGCAAACTGAATCCTTCAGGGATATTAGTCATGCGTTTCATCATATCTTGCAATCGCGCCATGGGTACACCTGTTTTAGCCGATGTTGTCCAGTCAGCATGCAAATACGGCGCCCAACGAGCTGCACGGTCACCATTTTTGGGCTGTGGTAGTGTTTCTACCAAAGGCTGTCCCAAATCCATGAGGTTGCGGTAATTATCAACTTCTTGTTTATAAGTTGCTTCATCAATTACACCTTGGGCAATCAATTGTTTGGCATAAATTTCACGTAACACAGGATGTTGGCGAATCAATTGATACATGAGGGGTTGGGTTAACATCGCCTCATCAGCCTCATTGTGACCTTGACGACGGTAACAAACCAAATCAATGACCACATCACGTTTAAAGGTCATGCGATAATCAAGAGCCAATTCTGTTGCAAAAATGACTGCTTCAGGATCATCCCCATTGACATGTAGCACAGGTGCCTGAACCATTTTGGCCACATCGGTGCAGTAGTTAGAAGAACGGGTATCAATGGCTAAATTGGTGGTAAAACCAACTTGGTTATTAATCACAATGTGTACTGTTCCACCTGTAGAATAATTTCTGGCTTGAGAGAAATTAAAGGTTTCCATGACAACACCCTGGCCTGTAAAGGCAGAGTCACCATGAATGACAACGGGTACAACCTTGTCTTTTTTATCTAAATTATCATATCGGCAAAGTCTTGCTCGCACGGCCCCTTCAACAACAGGGCTAATGATTTCTAAATGCGAGGGATTGAATGCCAAAACCGCATGAATTGATTTATCTTTATCAAAAATTAAATCACTGGAATAACCCAAATGGTATTTAACGTCACCGGTACGGTTTGTATCGTACTTTCCTTCAAATTCATCATAAAGTAATTTTGGTGCTTTACCGACAATATTGATTAATACGTTAAGACGTCCACGATGCGCCATACCAATGACCACATCAGAAACATGTTTTTCACATGAGCGTCTGAGTATGTTTTTTAACATGGGAATTAATGCATCACCACCTTCCAGAGAAAAACGTTTTTGACCAACAAATCGTGTGTGCAAATAACGTTCAAATCCATCTGCAGCCACCAATTCTTTTAATAAATCTTTTTTCTGCTCGGCATTGAAGTTCAGACGACCTTGATGAGTTTCAAAACGTTCTTGCCACCATTTTTTTTCATTCTCATCGGTAATGTGCATGTATTCTAAACCAATGCTACCGCAATAAGTTTTTTTCAATAGCTCATACAATGCATTAAGGGTAATAGGCTCTTTTGATAAACTAGAACTTACAAAATATTTTTGCTGGTCTGAAAGAGATAAACCATGTGTTTCAGGTTTTAAAGAAGATAGTTCTTTGGGTTTCTCAATGTTTAAGGGATCAAGTTTGGCCATTAAGTGACCGTAAGCTCTAAAGCTATTGATTAAATCAGTCACTTCAGCTTGTTTCTCACATCCTGATACAGACACAGTTTGTGTTTTGTTTTGTACCAAAGCTCTAAAATATTCAACGATATCTCGATTGGGCGACTCAATACCTGCTGCTCCACGAGACAATTGGTCAAACATTTGACGCCAATCGTTGGGAATACTATTGGGGTTACATAAATAGTCATCATATAAATCATCAATATATGCCATACTACCAGCAGAAAGATAACTATTTTCCAAAAGTTCCTGCATACTACTCATCACATCTTGCTCCGGGTTAATCAGCTTTGTTTATCCAACATCATTTGACGAATTTCGCCAATAGCCGCTGTTGGATTAAGTCCTTTTGGACAAACACTTGCACAGTTCATAATGGTTCGGCAACGGAATACACTGAATGGATCTTGTAAACCAGCCAAACGTTTCTGAGTGGCGCCATCACGACTATCCGCTAGGAAACGCCAAGCTTGTAACAAACCAGCAGGTCCAACAAACTTGTCAGGATTCCACCAAAATGATGGACATGAACTGGTGCAACATGCACATAAAATACATTCATAAAGACCATCTAACTTTGCTCTATCTTCAGGAGATTGCAAACGCTCTGTCGCAGGCGCTTCTTGCGCTGGCTGCAAATAAGGTTCGATTCGCTCATATTGTTGATAGAATTGAGTCATATCGACCACTAAATCTCGAATCACAGGAAAACCTGGTAGAGGACGAATCACAATAGTTTGCGTGTGGAATTTCGATAAAGCACTAATACATGCCAAACCGTTGCTACCATTGATATTCATACCATCAGAGCCACAAACGCCCTCTCTGCAAGAACGACGAAAAGTTAAAGTTGGATCTTGTTCAGCCTTCAAACGCTCAAGCAATGTTAAAATTTTTGGATCTGAGCCACTTTCAACTTGGATATTGAAATCTTGCATATAAGGCTTTTTATCCACTTCTGGATTGTATCGGTAAATAGATACTTTAATGGTTTGATGATCAGCCATAATTTTTATCCTCTTAATAAACACGCTCTTTAGGTTCAAAAGGCGGTACTGAGTTGGGTTGCATATTCACAGGACGATAATCAATGGAATCTTCTGCTGCAAAATATAAAGTATGCTTAATCCAGTTTTCATCATCGCGTTTTGGAAAATCTTCACGACTATGAGCACCACGACTTTCAGTTCTAGCTAAAGCACTTTTTGCAGTTGCATAGGCCGTTGCCATTAAATTATCTAGCTCTAGTGCTGCAATTCGCTCGGTGTTAAATATTTTACTTTTATCATCAAGATAAGCACCTGCTAAACGTTCACGTAAAGCATCCAAACGTTTAATGCCTTGTTCCATGACTTGACCTGTTCTAAATACTCCAAAGTCTTCTTGCATCACTTTTTGCATTTCAGCACGCAATTGAGGAATGGTATCGCCCTTGGATGAGTTTTCCCATCGATAGTATCGAGCCATAGCTAAATCCAAATCTTCACCAGTGTAACCTGCAAATTCTGGTAGGTCATTGGTTGATACATGAATACCAGCAGCTCTTCCAAATACCACCAAATCTAGTAATGAATTGCCACCCAAGCGATTTGCACCGTGCACAGATACACAGGCACATTCACCCACAGCGTAAAGACCTTCAACCACAGAATCTTTTCCATGAGAATGTTTAATCACTTGACCATTCATGTTGGTTGGAATACCGCCCATGGTGTAATGACATGTTGGTACAACTGGAATTGGTTCAACAATCGGATCAACACCAGCAAATTCAATGGAAAGTTCACGAATACCAGGTAATCGGCTCTTAATCAAATCAGCACCCAAATGATCTAATTTAAGTTTTACGAAAGGCACAGAATAAGCGCTCTCAAAGCCGCGACCTGCTCTAATTTCAAGAGCAATCGAACGTGCAACAACATCTCGTGATGCTAAATCTTTCGCATGAGGTGCATAACGCTCCATGAAGCGCTCACCATCTTTATTGATAAGATATCCGCCTTCACCTCGACATCCTTCGGTAACTAATGTTCCCGCGCCAGCAATCCCTGTCGGATGGAATTGCCACATTTCCATATCTTGTAATGGAATGCCAGCTCTCAATACCATACCAAAACCATCACCAGTATTAATGTGGGCATTGGTGGTTGATTGGAAAATTCGACCTGCGCCACCTGTTGCTAAAATACATACGCGCGATTCAAAGAAAACCACTTCGCCAGTTTCGATACATAAAGCCATGACACCTGCGATGCGGCCTTGCGCATTCATCACAAAATCAAGCGCGTACCATTCGCTAAAAACATGAGTATGGGCTTTAATGTTTTGCTGATACAAGGTGTGTAATAATGCATGACCTGTTCTGTCTGCAGCTGCAGCTGTTCTTGCGGCTTGTTCACCACCAAAATTTTTGGATTGTCCACCAAAAGGTCTTTGGTAAATTTTACCATTGTCCATTCGAGAAAACGGTAGACCCATATGTTCTAATTCATAAACAACTTCAGGTCCTGTTTTACACAAATATTCAATACAGTCTTGGTCACCAATGTAATCTGCACCTTTGACTGTATCATACATGTGCCAACGCCAATCGTCTTCACCAGAATTACCCAAAGCGACTGTAATACCGCCTTGTGCTGAAACGGTGTGAGAACGTGTTGGAAATACTTTTGATAATAAGGCAACTTTTAAGCCTGAATTTGCCAACTGAAGTGCTG
>DHHZ01000083.1:0-2060 GCA_002403515.1 Legionellales bacterium UBA4759
CTCTATTTGCACTGACATCACCCTCTTGGTGCCTGAAGAAGAACTCACAGGAACCTTAAGCTTCAATAAATTAGATTTTATTGATGCACATCCCAATGATGTTCCTGCACAAAATCCATCGGTTAGTGCCACTGATAAACTAGATATCCCATTAGAACTTTTGCTTGAAAAACTAGCCAATCAAAACGTTAATTTAAAGAAACATTCAGGACTAATTGAAAATATTACTGAAGCTTTATTTCATGCTTGTATCGAAAAATCATTAGAAAATCCAA
Source organism: Legionellales bacterium UBA4759 (assembly GCA_002403515.1). Lineage (GTDB taxonomy): Bacteria > Pseudomonadota > Gammaproteobacteria > Legionellales > Legionellaceae > UBA2653. The sequence goes on from DHHZ01000083.1 coordinate 276, forward strand.
GTCAAGCCTATACTAATTTTTGCCAAATAATCTGTGGAATAAGACCTGTTCGCATTTCAAACCCTCCGACAGTATTAGATTTATTGAAGGCTCTTTCTGAGAACAATAAAACATCTTTGATTACCAAGCTTACAACTCAAATTGCTCAATTAGAACCAGAAAAGCAATTAGAATTACTCCATCAAAAAAATAGTGATGGTGCAACACTATTGAATTTTTTCTTATTACAAGCAAGTCAATCTTTAGAACCCCTTTTACCTGTAATTGAGCAAATGGATAAAAAACTTATTTTTTCGATATTAACTAGATTAGATAGTCAACATATGAGCGTTTTAATGATTGCAGCTAAACATCAACCTAAAGGCGTTAAGCACCTCCTTAAACTGATAGAAAAGCTTGAACAAGAACAAAAATATGCAATATTTTCGCAAACTGCCAAAGATGGCCATAACGCCTTGATGCTTGCAGCTCAATATCAGCCAAAAGCTGTTGAACCTATTCTTAATGCCATGCAAGAACTAACTCCAGATGAAAAATTTCAAATATTGTCAAAAACTGATAGTTGTGGCGATACCGCCTTGATGCTTGCTACTAATCTTACCCACCCGCAAGTTGTTGAACCCATTCTCAATGCCATGCAAGGGCTTAGCACATTACAAAAATTTACAATATTGTCAAAAACCAACAAATATGGCAAGAACGCCTTAATGCTTGCTAATCTTAATTACCTGCCAGCTTTAAAACATAATCTCAGGGTCATGAAAGAACTATCGCAAGAACAACAATTTACAATATTATCTAATACCGGCAATTTTGGCCGGAATGCCTTGATGGATAGTATTGAAACCTTCAGAGATTTTAAACCTATTCTTGAGGCCATACAAGGGCTAACCACAGATCAAAAATTTAAAATATTGTCACATAATAACAATGACAAGAACGCCCTAATTGTTGCTGCTCAAAGTCGCCCGGAAGCTATTGAACCTATTCTTAAATCTTTATCTCAATTACCCGCACATTATCAATACCAGTATTTTATAAAAAACTCTCTGGATAAACTACAACAGATATTTGCTGAAGAAAGAATTACCCCAAATCCCATAGTCATGAGTTTTTTGAAATTGAATGCATGGAGACCAGCTCAACAAAGTCTAAAAACTAAAGCAGCCATTGCCAAAATAGAACAACTCTCTCAAATGTATCAACAAGAAAAAGACCTCATCCCTTCGGATATTAATCAATACCTCAAACAAATCCAACTCATTAAAAGACAACACAAAGATTTGGATGCGCGCCTTTTAAATGCCATCGTGATTTTAGAGAAAAACTTAATACAACAACGAGAATTAAAAAACATCAACTGGCCCAACGAAGCACCATTTAATGAAATAAATGATAAAAATAACATCTTTTCTATTTTAAGGGTCATCACGCCAACCTGGATAGCAGAAAACTCTCTAAGATTCAAAAACATCTTTCAACAATTCTCACTCGAATGGCAAAATAAATTATTGGAAAAATGTTATGAAGATTTACCGCTAGATACCTATCAAAGAATTTTTAATCATTTAAGTATCGATGTTCCTGCTGCTCAAATCACAAAAACTGAAAAATCTGTAAAATTATTAGCTCTATTGGAACAATTTATTATTAAATTTAACGATAAAAACCATGCATCTTTTCAACAATTAATAAAATCCTTAACACCGAGTTATTTTAATTTTTTCGCGCCCTTAACTAAAGAGTCTCAAGAACTTAAAGAAGCCATCGCCTCAGATAAACACC
>DHHZ01000083.1:2413-3002 GCA_002403515.1 Legionellales bacterium UBA4759
AAAATCAGAATCAAAACGCCTACTGGCATTACATGATAAATTTAGTGATACAAAAACTCGTTTTGATTACCTCAACATGGCCATGAGTTTAGATAGATTTACCACAAGTTTGGCTATTTATCTTAAACAATTTCATAGCACTCAAACTATTGAAGAAAAACAACAAATCTATCAACAATATCAAGAATGTTATAGCCATTATTCAAGTCAAATTCAGCAATTCGAAACAAATTACCCAGAAACGCTTCGGCTTAAATCTGTCTTGAGCTATCCCAACTGGGAACAAATGTCGATTTTACAAGAATTAGTACCTGAAATACCATTTGAAATGGTCAAAGATAGAGATTCCTTGGTCTCAATCGAGAGAAATAGGTTACTTGATGCATTGAAATCCAAAAACAAAGAGGAAATTTCTAACGTTGTTGAAGAAGTTTATCAACTATCCAGTACAGAGCGACTTCCTATTCTTCTGGCTTGTGATGTTAAATTAACCAGCTACATCAAAGACAATCCCGCCAAACTTTATTTACTCGAACTTGAAAGAGTCAAATACCAATTACAAATCAATAATCCCAAAGACCCAAACATC
>DHHZ01000114.1 GCA_002403515.1 Legionellales bacterium UBA4759
ATTGTCAACACTATTTTTTAAAAAAATTCACTTTTTTTCATTTATTTTTCGAACTCCGATCGCCTTTTGATCGTTTGGATTATTTGCCTTTCGTATTGTTTGATTTTCTATACAACTTCCGCCGGCTAAGGACTGATATAACCTCACTAATGTGATAAGGTTTGCTTGTTGATACTGAACTTTCTTTAATTGCGCTTTATCCATATTAATTTTGTAGGTGAGTAATTGTAATTCACTAATCGCCCCATTATGATATTGCACGAGACCTAAACTGTATTGATTTATCGAACGCTGATATCCTTTTTCTATATGTAACAAAGCATTCTGGCTATTTTTTCTTGCCGATATAGAAGTATCGGCATCGGCAAGTGCAATGGTTAAAGTTCCTAAATAATTATAAAGGGCTGCCATCTCGACTGCTTTGGCTCTTTTAATTTGCCCATAAACACTGCCATCAACCAAAGGCATTACTGCACTCAACTGCCCCTGTAAAATATTTGTCGTGAATGAAACAAATTTACCTAAGTAAAATCCAAAATTATCAAACAGCGCTGTTACATTAACTGTAGGTAATAAGGCTGATATAGATTCTGCTACTTGGGCGTTATATTTTTTCAATTCATCTTCTGCTGCTATGACATCAGGTCTTTGTTTGATGACACTACTTGGAATATTATATAAGACAATATGTTTGTCATTTAACTTTTCAAATGGGTAATGTGTCTCAATACTTCCTAATTTTTGATTAGTTAATACGATTAATGCGTTTTCGGTTAATTTAATAGATTGTTGAATTTTTGGAATTTGGCTCTTGAGGTATTCTATTCTTTCTTCTGTATTTAAAACCTCTACTTGCGATATGGCTCCTTTTTGATATTGCATGAGTTGATATTGTTTTTGTTTTTCCATGTCATTAATAGTTTGAAAAATAAGATTCTTTTGTTTTTTAAAACCCAAGAGATTAAAGTAACTCATGGCGGTTTGACTAATCACTGCCAAACGAACTGAGCGATACATTTGAGATTTCGCTTGCACATCCCATTGGACTTTAATAGTTTCATTGTATTTAGCAAAAAAGTTTAGCGTATATGTTGGCGTAATGCCTCCCAAATATCCTGAATACGGCCAAGTTTTTTTGTCCCAACGATTATTGAGTAATTCTTGAAAACGTCTTGTGTTGCTGACATTTAATAACTCACCTCGAAACATAGTCCCTGACGCATTAATCGAGGGCAACCAACTCCATTTTACTTTCTGTAAATTGGCTTCTGACTCCTTTAATATACTTTTGGCAACCTTTAATTGATTATTACAAGCTAATGCTCTTTTTATATAGCGATTCAATTCCTCATCATGAAAGCTTTCCCACCATGCCAATTCTGATAAGTTTTTTTGGGTTAACTGCATGGAAGAAGAATACTCAGTCCACTGATTGGGTACTTCTATTATAGGTCGATGGTAATTAGGCAGGATATAACCACATCCACTCATTGAAATAATCCCCCCCATCATGAATAATTTTATACTGCGCTTCATGATAATGTATTCACTGTAATGGTAGAACTGGCACCAACACGTAATGGAAACTGAGTATTATCTTTTAAAACCACCCGCACAGTAAAACGTTGAGCGACCTTGACCCAATTTCCTGATGAGTTTTGTGCAGGTAATAATGAAAAAGTGCTGCCACTTGCATAACTGATACTATCGACATAACCATCATAAGTATGTGAATACATATCTAAACTAATCTTGACCTTTTGATGCGGTTTAATTCGACTAATTTGTGTTTCTCTGAAATTAGAATCTATCCACCACGAAGAGTCGTCAATCATGCCAAATAAATTCTGGCCTTGTGCGACAAGCTGCCCAACTTGTAAATTTAAATTACTGATATAACCTGTGACGGGCGCTTTGATAATGGTGCTATCAAAAGTATTTTGGGCATTTTCTAACTGTGTTTTAGCCAGTTCGACTTTTTCCAAGGATGCAGCAGACTGAATTTCAGCTTGATGATAAGCAGTTTGAGCTTGTTCTAAAGCTTGCTGGGCTTGTTTGAAATCATTTGCAAATTTTTGCTGCGCCTCTTCGGAGCCGGCATGTTGTTGATACAAAGCCGTATATCGATTTCGCATTTGCAATGTATATTCATAATTGGCTTTTGCTTTAATAATATTGGCGTTTGCTTGCGAAATATCTTTTTTTGCTGATATTGCTGCTTTTTTTGCAAGCTTAAAATCTAACTTGGCTTGATTCAATAATAATTGATAATCTTTTTGATCAATTTCTAATAATACATCCCCTTTTTTCACATATTGATTATTATGTACATATATATGAGTAATATAGCCACTGACTTTGGGAATCATATTAATGATATTGGCATTCACATAGGCATTATCAGTCGATGGAAAATAATCTTTATAAAAAAAATAACTTAGAATTAAGCCAGCACCCAGGAAGCCACCTAAGATAGGTTTTTGATAATTTTTTAACTTTTCCCAATTAATTTTTTTAAATTCATTGAATATCAAATCTTTCATGAGCTTCCCTTTAATTTTCTAATGCGTTGATACAATATTCGTGCATAGCTGTATTCTGAATTTTTGACCCATAAAAGCAAAGGAAAAAAACATAAGCCAATCAAACATATCTTTAAAATGACATATAAATCTAAATATCCCATGAACAATGAATTTTGTTCAATAGCATATTCTCCCATCTGAAGAAGTCTCTCGGGATTGAATAATTTTAAGTTGGCGGTAAATACTTGATAACCGCGTTCATAAGGACTCAAATAACTTTGTAACTGTACATAACTAACACTTGTTTGAAAGGCAATCATGGTCGCGGCAAACGAGTTACCAACTGAACTTGCAAAATTTCTAAAGAAATTAAAGATTCCTGAAGCATCGCCTTTTTCTGATTGTTGAATACCCTCAAAGCAGATATCTAAAATAGGTAGAAAAAAACTAATCATTCCAATACCCTGGAATATGGTCACAGTAATAATATTTTGCAAACCAACACTTGGACTAAATTGCGTTAATAATGAACAGCTGATTGAAAAAACGATAATACCTAAACACGCTGTTTCTCGAGCCCCTATCCTTGTACAGGCCATTCGTACAATAGGTACAGATGCTACAGCACACAGACCTCGTGGTAATGCAATAAATCCAGCGACCTCAACAGGATACCCATAAACATTTTGTAGTAGTGTTGGAAAGTAAGCAAAAGCAGCAATCATTAAAAGTGTAAATAAAAATATTAAAATACAACTTTTAACAAAATTAAAGTTTTTAAACAAAGCAAAATTAATCACAGATAGGCCTTGAACACCTCGATATATAAAAATAATCATGGCGATACTTGAAATATATAAGACCCAAACCAACAGATGAGATTCAAACCAATTTTTGGCATGACCTTGATCTATAAAATATTCAATGCCACCAATACCTATAAACAACAAAATAAAACTAATCCAGTCAAAGTTTACCGATTCAGACTTGGTTGGTTTTAAATTTAAAGAGATCAATACAAACCCTATGATACAAATCGGGACATTTACATAAAAAATAAATCGCCAATTCATATAACCGGTCAGAAGAGCTCCCATGATGGGACCAATGATAGGTCCCATGACCAATACCAAGGAAAAGATAGTCATCATTTTTTTCTTTTCTTCACCTTGGAAGGTTTGTTCAATATATGCTTGTGCCACGGCTGGTAAAAAAGCTCCACCAACACCTTGCAAAAAACGAAAAACAATCATTTCAAAAAATGAGTCTGCAAGACCGCATAAAATAGAAAAAATACAAAAAATAGTTGCAGATACCAGCATCACCGATTTCATAGTAAATTTTCGGATAATAATGCCTGCTAAAGGATTGAATATTGCGGCAGCAATAATATAAGTTGTTGATACCATAGAAATACTATCCATATTGGTATCCAGGGCAGACATGATTTGTGGGATGGCCACGGCAATAATAGATAAGTCAATAATCTCCGCCAGTGCTAATAAACTCACTGCGTAGACGACAATCACACGTTTCTCAAACCAAAATTTTAAATCCATATAAAATTTTTTTATTTTTAATTAGTTAATCACATTTTGTTATGGTTCTCAAGAATTCTAGCTTGACTTTAATTTTACTTTCCAATCCCCTATCTTCTGGGCAATAAAAAGTTGGTCTGCACATTGTATCTGGAAAATATTGCTCACCTGCCACGTAAGCATGAGGGTAATTATGAGGATTTTGATAGGCTTTGGCATTACTCATTTGTTTAGCCAAATAAGAACTGGAATTTCTAAGATGCATAGGAACTTCAGCACTGCCATTTTCTTGAACAAATTCCATGGCGTTTTGATAGGCTTGATAGACGGCATCACTTTTACTCGCAACGGCTAGAAATACCACCGCTTGTGCTAATGTCAACTCACCTTCTGGACTACCAAGGCGTTCATAAGCAAGACATGCATTGGTTGTGATTTCTAAAGCCCTGGGATCTGCAAGGCCAATATCTTCAGAAGCGATTCTTACCAAACGTCTACCTATATATAAAGGCGAGCAACCACCATCAATCATACGGCAAAACCAATACAATGATGCATCCGGATCACTGCCGCGAATAGATTTATGCAAAGCAGAGATTTGTTCATAAAAATGTGTACCATTTTTATCAAATTGGCGAGGATGACCTTGCAAGAGTTCTGATAAAAGTATATCAGTGACAATAACGGCTTCATCGGTTTCAGCAATATTCATCAGAATTTCAAGATGGTTCAAAAGTTTTCGTGCGTCACCATCCATGGTATGAATTAATATTTTTTTTAAATTTTCTGGGAATTCAATTGTTTTTTTTAATCGGTAGCTGATTTCAATAAGTGCTCTGTCTAATAATTTAGAAAGGGCTGTTTCATCTAAAGTTTTTAATAAATAGACTCGCATCCGAGACAAGAGTGCATTATTTAATGAAAATGCAGGGTTTTCTGTGGTTGCGCCTATAACTATCAAGGTTCCATTTTCAATATAAGGCAATAACACATCTTGTTGAGCTTTATTGTATCGGTGAATTTCATCAATAAATACGAGAAATTGTTGATGTTTAAACTGTTGTGCTTTTTCAACCAATTCACGAATTTCTTTGACCCCAGAACTGATTGCAGATAGCTCTTCAAAATGAGCATGACCTAATTTTGCAATCAAATATGCCAATGAAGTTTTACCTGTACCAGGAGGACCCCATAAAATCATAGAATGCAAATGAGCTTTTTCTAAACTTAAACGCAAAGCTTTACCAGGACCTAATAAATGGGCTTGACCAACGAACTCATCAATAGATTGAGGCCGAAGTAAATGGGCTAAAGGTTGATTTATCAAATACATACTATCTTCTCAAATAACTACAAATGCCTGGTTTAGGACTTTCATAGGTCTCATCAAGTGATTGCAATTTTGTTGCATTAGATTCTCCTAAGTAAGCGGCATACTCTGAACAACCACACAAACTTAAAAATCGAGAAAAACATCTTGAATATGTTGTTTGTGCGCTGGATTTTTGTTGCTTTGCGACATCTATATACAAAGGTAATTGGCCGATTGCTTTGCTTACATCTTCATTTTTTATGAAACTATTTAATCCAGATGATTGTTGAATTTTTTTAGCACCCAATTTGTTGGTTAGCAAGTCATAGTAACTGCCTTTACCCATGATTGCAACTTGGGGAGGAGAATTAGAAAAATCAGTGACAACAGCATACCAATCCTTGGTTTTTAAATTCATACGAAAATGTACACCTTGCCATGTATCATTTTCTGCTTCAAAACAAAAATTAACAGCTGCCGTACTTTCTTTAAATTCCATTAGTTTATCGTCTGATTCTAATTTACATGCATTTATTATAATTTGATCTACTATGCTGCCTGTAAACATGCCTTGATTGTAAATTAGAGCTTGGGATGGATTAAAAAATTCTTGAAAAAATTGATTGAATCTTTCCCTAGGTGGCTCTATAGATGACTCCAATGTTTCAAAACTTACCTCAGAATCAGTAGAACATTCAGAAGAGGATAATACACTTTCTTGAGATTCGAGTTGAGAATCCATGGGCGTATAAAGGCAACCGGGTATTTGGGTTCTTTCCAAATCCCGAACAACATTCCCGGCATCATATTTTGGACTCAAGCGTGATGTTTCTAAAACTTGAGACATGGGTACTGTGAAATAGACCACAATGTTCTCCTCTTATATTAAGGATAGAACATTCCAGTCAATTTACTTTAAAAATTAGTCTAGTTGGATTTTTATAGCTTTGTGTTTACCGACTTGAATCAAGTAAGGGGTACTTTTTTCAGGACTCCACTGACTATTATCAAGCTTTTCACCATTAATTTTTACAGCGCCTTGTTTTAACATGCGCATACTTTCAGAGGTGCTTTGTGTCATGCCAGTATCTTTTAATAAATTCGCTATTTTAAGTTCTTCTTGATAGGCTAAATGAGTAATTGGCAACTCGGGAACTTTCTTTTGCTGGTATTTATCAATAAATGCTTGTACGGCAGCATCGGCAGTTGATTTGTCATAAAACTGTTCAACCATTTCATGTCCAAAACGCATCTTGATATCACGAGGATTGAGCCCTTGTTGAACTTGTTTTTTTAAAGATGCAACCTCTTCAATAGAAAGCTTACTTAATAGGTCGAGATAACTCCACAAATTATCATCGGATACCGACATGATTTTACCAAACATCATTTCAGGTTCATCTTTAATGGCTATATAGTTATTGAGTGATTTCGACATTTTCTTTTCGCCATCCAAACCCACTAATAAAGGCATGGTCATGATCGCTTGCGGCGCTTGTCCTTCTTGTTTTTGCAATTCGCGACCAACCAATAAATTAAATTTCTGATCATTCCCGCCAATTTCAATATCTGCTCTCAATTCCACGGAATCATGGCCTTGTAGTAGCGGATAAATAAATTCATGCAAAGAGATTGGGGTATTTGATTGATAACGTTTTTGAAAATCATCACGTTCTAAGATGCGTGCAACGGTATATTTTTGTGTTAAACGAATAAGGCCTGCTGCACTCATGGGGCCAAACCATTGGCTGTTGTAAATAAAAGTTGTTTTGTTTGCATCAAGAACTTTTAATGCTTGTTCTTGATAGGTTTTGGCATTTTTAATAATTTCATCGGCTTCAAGGGTGGGTCTTGCGGCATTTTTACCGGTTGGATCACCAATCATTGCAGTAAAATCACCAACTATAAAATAAACATGATGCCCTAAATCTTGAAACTGTTTTAATTTTCTCAACAATACAACATGACCAAAATGAATATCCGGCGCGGTAGGATCAAACCCTGCTTTGACCCGTAAAATTTGATTGTTTGACATTTTATCGATTAAATGTTCTTTACCAACAACCTCTGATACACCACGCCACAAATCGGCATATTTTTTATCATCAATTTGCACAGACATTATAAAATACCTTCGATAAACAATTGACCTACACCTATCCAACAGGTATCTTAGCCAACATAATTATAAAAATTGTTTTATATAATACACCATTGCAAAAGGCGAAGCATGAGTTTTATAAAAAAAATACGAGAATTTGACGCTAGCTTACCCATGCTTGTAAGCCTAGCCATTATCTGCGCTCTTTTTTTGCTCAAAACTTGGAACCCTGAACATTACCAAAATGCAGATGAGCAAGAACTTCAATTACCAAGCACTCAACAGCAAATCCCACAAATTCTCTATTATCCCGGCTGGCTTTCATTGGCCGCTCAAGAAAACGATTCATTGAGTATATTATTCAATCGCGCTGGTTTGTCGCAGATTACCCTTAAGGCCATGTTGGAAAACAACCCTTATCAGCGTCAATTAAAAAAAATTAAATTGGGTCAGGTTTATTATTTCAAAATTGAAAATGAAGAATTCAAAGAATTGTTATTTTTTGTTGATAAGCAACATTTCTTAAAAATTTCGCAATCTAATCATCAATTTAGCGTGAACTATGAAACGGGAACCTTAGAAAATTATTTAAAAAATCCATCTATTGAACCAGCTAAGGCAACACATCTGCAAGCACAACCGACTAGTTGGCTTACCATGCACCCTCGTCGTGGGGATACATTAAGACATATCTTCGCTCGTGCTGGTTTATCTTCTAAAACCTTGTATGCTATTTTAAATCACAATTCTCATAAAAGAGAACTGGCCCGCATTAACCCCAAACTAACGATATATCTTAAAATTGAAAACTATCAACTCAAAGAGATGATATTTCCTATTAATCTCAAAAAATATTTGGTGATTCGCCCAGAGGGTCATGGTTATCAAACACTCGTTAAAATTGGAAAACCATCTATCCCACAAACAAGCCTTAGGCCAGTCGTAAATCCACCCATTGAAAAACCCCAACAAACTCAAATTCAAGCCCCTGAGCTTAAACCAACAATAGTGCCTACAACTTCAACCAAAGAGCACTGGGTTAATATTCGCCCAGTTCGTGGTGATACACTTGGGCGAATATTTAATCGCGCTGGATTGGGTCAAAAAGATTTACAAAATATTCTTTATAAAAACCCTTATGCACGACAGTTATCAAGAATCAATCTCAATGATGAAATTCGTTTTAAAATTCAAAACCATCAATTATTAGAAATGGTTTATTCTTTAGATGCACTTAGATATTTATCGATTACCAAAGTCGGACCTATTTATAAAAACAAGGTGGTCAATCGACCTATGGTTGAAAAAAGAGAATACATTTCAACACCTGTGAGAGGTTCACTTTATCAAACAGCAAGAGTGGCTGGCATTCCACAACGTATTATCGACCAAGTTACCCAGATATTTTTTTGGCAAGTACAATTGTCACGTGAGATTCGCGCTGGTGATAGACTCAATATTGCTTACCAAACCTATTACGTCAATGGTAAGAAAGTCAAAATTGGTGATGTTCTTGCAGTTTCCTATAAACATGCCAATGGCGTTAAATATGAAGCGATTCGTCATAAGCTTCGCAATGGTCAAATCACTTATTATCGTCCGAATGGAACCAGTCTCAAAAAAGCTTTTAGCCGCTATCCAATTCGTTTTAGCCATATCAGCTCAAACTTTGGCTCGTCTCGCAAACATCCTATTCTTCATTATCGTCGCCCGCATAAAGGTATTGATTTAGCCGCGCCTATTGGAACTCCTATCTATGCGATTGGTGATGGTCGTGTGAGTTTCATTGGTCGACAAAATGGTTATGGCAACATGATTAAAATTAACCATGCTTTTTCATACACCACCGTATACGCACACATGTTACGATTCCAAAAAGGCTTGAGAAACGGTTCATATGTCCAAAAAGGACAAATCATTGGTTTTGTAGGCCAAAGCGGATTGGCCACAGGCCCTCATTGTCACTATGAATTACATTTGAACCACATTCCACGTAATCCAGCCTCTGTGGCTCTACCGATGGCTCAGCCCATCCCAAGACACGAGTCTTACGCATTTAATCGTTTTACGCGAGAAATTATGGCGCAATTGAATCTATTTGAAGCCACCAAATTAGCTCGTCGCTAATCAGCCAAAAATTAAGTGCCCTATGATGAGTGACGCAGTCACTCCAACAATATCAACCAATAAACCAGCAGGAATAGCATAGCGCGTGTGGCGAATATTGATGGCTCCAAAATAAACAGCAACGATATAAAGTGTTGTTTCCGTAGAGCCAACTATGGTCGCTGCAATTTTTGAAATCGGCGAATCTCCACCAAACTGATGAATAATATCAGCAAGAATGCCATTGGATGCACTGCCTGAAAATGGTCGAATTAAAATTAAGGGAATCAAATCTACTGGAATATTTAAATACTCTAATAAAGGTTTCAGCATTTGCGCTAAAATCTCAAAAAAACCAGAGGCTCTGAGCATACCAATAGCAACCAACATTGCAACCAAGTAAGGGATTAAATTTACAGCGGTTTGAAAACCATCTTTTGCCCCTTCAATAAAGGAGTCAAACACGTTCACTTTCTTGATGGCTGCATAAAAAGGAATCCCCACCACAAAACTTAAAAATATGATATCAGAGGCCTGATCAAGAAAATGCATCATAAATTATCTCTTTCTCTTAAACGATAAAAACGACCTTTAGAAAAATAGCGTACGACTAGAAAAGCAAATAGTGTCGATATGATGCTACAAATCAAAGTACTTGAAACAATAGAACTTGGATGATGGCTACCATTCATGGCTAAATAAGCAATAGCCGAAGTGGGAATCAATTGCAAACTGGATGCATTTAATACAACAAACATACACATGGCATCACTGGCGGTATCAATTTTGGTATTTAGGTTCTGTAATTCTTTCATGGCCTGCAAACCAAATGGTGTTGCGGCATTCCCCAAACCAAATAAGTTTGCACTAATGCTCATCACCATCGCGCCCATGGCAGGATGATCTGCGGGTACTTCAGGAAAAATTTTTACAAGCAATGGCTTTAAGAAGGTAGACATGGTTTTGACCAACCCTGAATCTGAGGCAATACGCATGATACCAAGCCAAAGTGTCATCACAGCTGCCAAACCCAATGCAAGGTCAAACCCTAGTTTTGCTGATTGTGTAACTGCTGCGACTACTTGATCAAGACGCCCTGTTATCAAACCACAAATTACCGCTAGAAACATCATCGATAACCATATAATATTAAGCATTGATTATTTCCTAAATGAAGCCTTAAAAAATGAATCGATTTAAAAAAATCAGTTTAACTTTCATTTTAACATTCATTTCATTATGCCATGCTTTTGTAAATGACAACACTCAAAATTATGATAAAGATGTCAAAGCTGTATTAATCCAAAACAATCGTTATACCAATCTTGAACCAGACGACAAGGTTGCCATGATCAGTGAAAAATTTATCAAAAAACCTTATTTATTGTTTGCCTTAGGAGAAGGTAAAGATGGCGCTTTTAATCAATTACCACTTTATCGAACCGATGCCTTTGATTGTGAAACTTTTGTTGACACCGTGTTGGCTTTGAGCTATTCCAAAGATCTCTCCTCTTTTCAAGAGCATATAAATGCCATCCGTTATGCCGATGGCACCCCCAACTTTTTAACTCGCAATCATTTTACCAACGTCGATTGGAATGATAACAATCGTAAAAAAGGCTATCTTAAAGACATTACTCAGGAAATTACTGTCAATCATCAACCCATTTATCAAAAAGCTACCACTTTTATTAACAAAAAAAATTGGTATCAACATTTACAAGAGAATGTCATCGTATTAAATGTATCTCCCGCAGAAAAAAACCAAAAACTTAAACAATTAAGAAAACTGGGGCAAAATACTGTGTCTAATGCTTATTCAAAAATAACCTATCTACCCCTAAATCGTCTTTTTGATGAGAAAAGACATGCTCACCAGGAGTTATTCAATCAAATACCCAATGGTACAATTATTGAAATTGTGCGGCCCAATTGGAATTTAGAGGAAAAAATTGGTACAAAATTAGATATATCCCATTTGGGCTTCGCCATTTGGAAAAACGGTATTTTATATTTTAGAAATGCCTCTTCTATTCATCATCAAGTTGAAGATGAGAAATTGGAGAATTATTTAAGGAAGGCTCTCCAAAGCCCAAGCATTAAAGGCATTCACCTTGAAAAACCATTGGTAAAAACATGACTAACAAAATCCTTGTCTTTGGCTTATTTTTGATTATTTTTTTAAGTGTAGGACTGTTATCATTTCAACAACCAAGCATTAAAATTTTAATTTCTCCAGAAAAAACTTTGCAACTAGAATTAGCAGAGTCAACTCAAGAGCATATGCGCGGTCTTATGTTTAGAAAATTTCTGGCAGCAGATCATGGCATGCTTTTTGTTTACCCTAAACTCGAAATGCACCGCATTTGGATGAAAAATACCCTCATACCACTTGACTTGATTTGGTTAGATAAAAATAAAAAAATTATATACTTTATCGACAATGTACCAATTTGTAAGCATGAACCATGCCCAATCTATTCTCCAACTGAATATTTGGCCTCTCAATATGTGATAGAAATCAATGCGGGTATGCGAGAAAAATTAAATCTTCAATCTGGACAAATTTTAAATTTTTAATTTTTTTTGTGAATGGAATTTAATCGTCTCAAATATGACAATTATCGCCTTGAACATTTATTATTTATCCTTAATAATAAAGAATCGATGAACAACAATAATAATTGCATGACTATCATCCGGTTCGTTTATCTCATCATCTTATGCTTATCCATGGCAAGCTGTGCAACAACGCGCGCTAAATACCGATTTAGTCATGGTCGTGAAGCTTATTGCAGCAAAACCCAGAAATACAAAGCTCGAGAAACCACACCTTTTAAATATTTTCAAGATCACTATTCATACCATCTTTCTAGTTACCGTAAAAATGATAGGAATTATCTGATAAATCAATTGTCTAAATACAATATGGAATACATACAATATCGAGATATTATTACGGTCATTGTTCCTGTTGACCAATATTTCGAATTCAATTCATCCAAATTAGATGAGCGCCAATATACAGGACTCAATAATCTGGTAAATTTAATCTATTTAAGCCCATGCACAACTGTGCACATTGCAGCATTTAGTGACAATGTTGGCACCAGAGAATTTAAAAATAAACTCACTCAAGCCCAAGCTGAAGCTCTACTAACTTATTTATGGGCCAATGATATCCCCGCCGATTATCTCAATGCGCAAGGTTTTGGCACACGTTTTGCCATTGGTGAAAATGATACCACACGAGGCAGCACTTTTAATCGTCGAATTGAGGTGCAATGGACCGTTCAACCAGATGATTCATTGCAGAATATTGATTTATCGATGAAATAAACATGCTCTGCTAAGAGCTAGAATGTAGTTCAAGTTCACCAATACATATCCTTGCATTTCCAAGCAATTTCACTTAACCTCTATCGTTTCAGGTATTTTAAACCTCATACAAAAAAGTGGTAAAACAATGGGTAAATTTTTTGGTAGCATTCTTTTAATCATAGGTACCTCCATAGGCGGAGGGATGTTAGCGCTTCCTGTTGCAACAGCAGCTGGTGGATTTTACTATTCTGTTTTAGCCTTTATCTTTTGCTGGTTTATCATGACTGCAGGCGCGCTATTGATTCTTGAGGTTTTGCAACCCATGCCCCAAGGTAGCAATATGATTTCACTTGCCAAACATTACCTTGGTAAACCTGGAGAAATGGTGGTTTGGCTTTTTTATTTGGCATTACTTTATAGCTTGGTTGGGGCCTATATTTCAGGTGGTACTGATGTATTAAACAATGCCCTTAACGAATTCAATATACACTTTCCTTTGAGCGCTGTATCTGCAATCTATACCTTGAGTTTCTCTTTAATCATTTACAATGGCATACGTTGGGTAGATTACGTCAATCGTGGACTGATGTTTGGAAAATTAGGTGCCTATGCTGTATTGGTGCTTATTGTTGCGCCATTTGTGTACTTAGGTCATTTAAATACTGGTTCATTCAGAGCCCTGCTTCCTAACTTATCTATTTTAATCACATCATTTGGCTTTGCATCGATTGTGCCAAGTCTTCGTGATTATTGGCATAATGATATCAAAACCCTTAAAAAAATTATTTTATGGGGATCGCTTACACCTTTAATTTGTTACTTGATTTGGAACCTGGTAATTATGGGGGCTGTTGGACAAGACAAACTACAATCTTTGGTAAAAAGCGTTCATGCAACCAGTGGTGTTGGCAAGTTTTTGTTAAATACCACCCATAGCCATGCTATTTTAACCTTATTTGATTTGTTCAGTTGTATTTGTATGTTAACTGCTTTTTTAAGCGTTTCATTGGGTTTGAATGATTTCTTAGCAGACGGTTTTAAAATGAAAAAATCGGGGGCGCAAGGCGTTACAGTTCTGGGCATGACATTCTTGCCACCTTTGGCAATGGTAATTGTCAATCCCGGCATTTATTTAAGTGCGCTGAATTACGCCGGCTCATTTTGTATCATTTTATTATTAATTATCCCTGTGCTTATGAGTTGGCGATTCCGTCGAAAAAATAAAAATGTTTTAGCTATTTTACCAGGACATCAAATTGTATTAGTATTTTTATTAATGTCTGGATTCTATTGCATGCTAATTCCTTATGCACTACAACAATAAGATTCGCCCATTTTTAAAATGGGCGGGCAACAAATACCGTTGCATAGAACATATTATTCATCAATTTCCCAAAGCCAAACGATTAATTGAGCCTTTTACTGGTTCTGGTTCAATATTTCTTAATAGCCAGTTTGATGAATATATTCTAGGAGAACACAATCTTCATCTTGTAAATCTCTATCAACATCTACAACAGGAACAAGATGAATTTATAAACTTCTGTAAAACTTGGTTTGAACCGCAATACAACCAAAAAGAAATATACTACGAATTACGCAAACTATTTAATCAAACCGATGACACGCGTTTAAAATCAGCATTATTTTTATATCTCAATCGTCATGGCTTTAATGGTTTATGTCGTTTTAACCTCAAAGGCATCTATAATGTACCCTTTGGTTCATACACAAAACCCTATTTTCCTGCCATTGAATTGGCTAAATTTCTTGAGAAAGCGCATCAAGCAGAATTTATCAATAAAGATTATCAAGAGACATTTCAATATGCACAACAAGGCGATGTGATTTATTGTGACCCGCCCTATCATCCATTGAACAAAACAGCAAATTTTACCGCCTATAGCGCCAATAGTTTTAAAGAAACTGATCAAATTCGTTTAGCAGAACTTGCCATGCATGCCAGTATGAAAGGTTGTCATGTATTTGTCTCAAATCATGATACTGCATTTACAAGAAATCTATATCAAAATGCCTCTCAAATCAGAAGCTTTGAAGTATCCAGAACCATTTCTTGTCAAGGGAATCAACGACAGGCCGTTAAAGAAATCTTGGTGTATTATAAACCCGGTCCGAGGTTAGTGGACGGCAATTGTTGAGAATCAGCATAGAGTTTTAATAAGTTTGCAACAATAATGCCTATCATGGCAGAGATACCAATAATTAATAAGGCAGGGACCGTAATATGAGCACAGGCAGAAAGCGCAAAAACTACGACAGCCCCAACGGCAGCGCCACCGAGGGCTCCCTGTAATATATACAAAGGAAACTGTTGTGGCTCCAGTGGTTGAAGAACATCATCCCAAATGTCATCAAATAAATCAGATTCAGATTCATATTCAGTTCTATCTTCTTCAACCGGATAAGAAAAGGAGGGATTTTTTTTATAGTAAGGTGTAAAATCTTCTTCAATTTCCTTAGAACTTTGTGATAAACGGGCTCTTAAACTCTCTTGCAATTCACGAATTTCTTCTTTATCAGATGTGGTCGCTAGTGAACGAATACGCATACATTCTTCAAGCCGGGCCTGATAAGTTTCTAAGTTTTCTTCATCGATGTAAGATAAAAATCTAAGTTTTTCAATCATTAATTCATTTAGGAGTTTCTCGTCTAATTGATTAAGGTCAAATCGTTGTTTGGCCTCAATAACATTAGAAAAAAGAGATAAAGTTCTATCGCCTGCTAATAAATTCAAAAATTGACGTTGTTGTTCAACACTTTTTGCAAGCAATATATTTTTGAATACATTATTTTTTTGCCTACCTGTAGCAACCCTTTCTTGTTCAACACATGAATCTATGAGTTGAGGTAAATTATCAATATCAAATATGGCAAATAAACCTGTTAACTTGGTATTTAAGCCAGCATAAACTTGAGTAACTTGTGAGTAATCATCGCTAAACACATCACGAATCAATTGCTCATTTTGAATAAATCGTTGAAGAGAAAGATAACCAACAGTGTCTAAAGCTTCAGAAAACGAAGCTTCAAATGATTGAGCTTCAAGAGGGTATTGATAGTTTGAATCATAGAGTTCTGTCACCCAATGAAAATTTCCTCTATTGATAAGATGAGTGAATGTGGTGATTTTGGATGAGGTAAAGAATCGGTTAGAAATAAAAATGTCAGCCTCAAATAGATCTGCTAACTGATGTAATTGAGAATCCGTTAACCAGCTGGGGGAAGTGAGAATACGCTCATAAGCTCGTGAAAATCTTTCATAGTTTGCCTCAATTGCTGCAAAAACCAGTTTATCAAATAATTCAGATTCGATGGGATGTTGTTCTTCATTAGTTTTCAAAGCATCAAAAGTACCAACAACCTTTTTAGCAAGTATTTTATAGAAATTTTCTTCAGCACCATATTGATACAGTAAATTTGTTTGCATCGCATCACGACTTAAATCAGCTGTGCGAGGTAAACGTGGGTTAAGTTCACACCTAGCCCATTCGCATAAACGATAAAACTCCTCATAAACAATATTTGCATTACCTTTTTTTAAATAGAACTGATATGAAAGTTCTAAATTTTGGGGGATTGATGCGATATAAAAATCCTTTAAAATTCTTCGGATTGAGTCTTTTAAGGGATCCATAATTACCCGGTTTGTGGCAAGGGTGGAATCTACCTCATGAGTTAATGCTTCATCTAAAATTGCTGAAACGCTTGGATCAAATTGTTTCCATTTGTTAATAAAAGTTATTTTTTCATGATTTTTTGCCAAATGTAACTCACCAAGGATGAAGGCATAAACAGCGCAATCACCCCCACCAAGATTATCTAAAATTTTAGGACGAGTCGAACTCGATAAAGTTTCACTTAAGAGTTGTATAATTTGACTTGCAAGCTGAAAAAATGTTGGTGACATAAAATTAACCCTCTCGATAACTGTATATCATTATAGCAATTTTGACAAAAAAAACAACTTTAAAATATCACTATGTCATAAGTCCATGAAATCAAAATAGCTGAGGTAAATAAAAGTTAGAAGGAAATGGTGGCTTGCTGAAACAAAGTAATTTCTGCAGGTCGATTAATAACCATGCTACCAGGTTGTGCAATCGCATCATTTGGGGCTGTCAAACAACCAGGATTGATTGCAGAGGCAAGAGCGCCTGTAGAACACCCGCCTTTAAATTTCGTATAAGAAAATTCGGTAGATAATTTAAAGCTATTATTCCAAATCCAATTGAGAACAAAACTATAGGCATCTGCTTTTTGTATTGAGGTTCTTGGGTCTGTATATTTATATTGTGTTTGTCCTTGAGCATTCACGTAAGAGTAACTAAATACGCTAGGGTCAAGATTTAAGAATGAAAATCGAAAACCCAGTTGGAATGCACCAATATCTATCTTATCAAAAGGTCTGAAATTATGCTGAGGCGCATAAATTTCTGCCCACGAGTATTCTTCACCTGTAATATTCCAAAGTATCATTCCTTGTCCCGCATGATTAATTTGCTGAACGGTGGGATACTCTTTAATATTGGAATTAAAATAATTACTAA
>DHHZ01000076.1 GCA_002403515.1 Legionellales bacterium UBA4759
TCAGGTTTTTGCTGCTTTTTCTAAACCTCAAACTGAGATTAAAATTGTTTTAATGGGAGAATCTCCCTATCCCCGTCAAGAGTCAGCCAATGGCTTTGCTTTTTGGGATGCAAGTGTTGGTAATCTTTGGTCTGAAAAGGGGCTTTCTAAGGCTGTAAATCGAGCAACATCACTTAGAAATATCATGAAAATGTTGTTAAATGCCAAAGGGGTATTACAAAAACCTTTTGCAGCAGAAGCCATTGCCGCAATTTCAAAAAATAATTTTCCACAGAGTTTGGATGATTTATTTCAAAATATGCTTGCTGAAGGTTTTTTATTATTGAATGCCAGCTTAACATGGTCACCGGATAAGCCGGTATCCTGGCACGCAAAAAACTGGTATCCTTTTATTCATAGTTTGCTAGAAGACTTGATGCAAAAATGCCCTGATTTGGAAATTCTTTTATTTGGTAAGATTGCTGAAAAATTTAAAGATTTACCCGAACAAAATTGTATTGTGGCAGAGCATCCCTACGTATTGAGTTTCATTGAAAATCCGAAGGTTTTAGCATTCTTCAAACCCTTGAACTTATTGCGAGTATCACATGTCAAATCCATTTCATGAGTTAGCCAAAACATGGTGGGATCAAAATGGTCCATTTAAAACATTACATGATATTAATCCATGTCGGGTTGCATTCATGCAAAATCATGTTGATTTTCAACATCAAGAAGTTTTGGATTTAGGCTGTGGTGGAGGCATTTTAACCGAGTCATTGGCAAGGTTGGGTGCAAAAATGACTGGCGTAGATATTGAAGAAAAGCTGATAGAGGTGGCCAAACAGCACGCTAAAAAAGAGCATCTTGAAATTGATTATCAAGCCATTGCTATTGAACACTACCATCAGAAAAAATTTGACATCATTGTATGTATGGAAATGTTAGAGCATGTTGAATCTCCCCTAGAGATTATTAAAGAATGCCAAAGACTTTTAAAACCCCAAGGGATACTTTTCTTATCCACCATTAATCGCACTTTAAAAGCTTATTTTGAATTGATACTGATGGGAGAATATGTACTTAAATTATTACCCCGACAAACCCATGATTATAAAAAATTTATTCAACCTGGGGAGCTAGACGAGTATCTTAGAGCCCATCATCTTCATATCAAACATTTGTCAGGGATGGGCTACAATCCTTTAAACCGGCAAGCTTACTTCAAAAAAGAAGTCGATGTGAATTATTTATTGATGGCAACGCAAGCTGATTAACGAAGCATTGCATAGTTTTATTATTTTTTAAAAGATGGTGAAGATGTTTTATCGATGAAAAGAGATTCATCAATTTGCTCGCTTATAAAATTTTTTAAAGCGTATGATAAATTTTTGGCGGATTTTTCAAATTCTTTCAAAGTTTGCGTTTTTACCCCTGGAATATGAAAAATACCATAACTTTTCCAACGATGGGTATTGGCAACCTTTAGAAATAACTTTAAATACAATAATTTTTTATCGGCAGGGGCATTTTTAAACTCGTCCTTAATTTGAGATAAAATGGTTTGTTTAAATTCGTTGTCATGCGCTATATCAAAACAATTGTCATGAATAGCATTTGTCATCGCAGAAAGTATTTTTTTTATATCATCTTCTTTAATTTTAAGTGCAGGAATATGCTTGGGTTTTTCTAGAATCTCTATTTGTTGATAGACATTTTTGAGACCTTCTGCGTCAATAGATGATAAATTTTTGGTATCGGTTAGCAATTGAAAATTAATATCGGGGTAGTGAGTTCTGATATAGCTGCTGACATTATGGGCTAAATTGTTCTTAAAAATTGTAGGTGAGTCTGGGTTACGAAGGTTTGAATGAATTAAAAAGACTGCTGAGTCTCTTATGGGCTTTAGTTTGGTATCCACTGCGGTAACAATTTTTTGTAATAATTTTTTTTGTGCATTAACAAATGCAGTTTCCTTTCCCAGTATTTTTAAAAAATCTTGCTTCACATGAGCACTATCGGTTTTATGAATATCCATCCTAAAATCAGAGTTTTCTAATGCTGCAATAAATGCCAGTCGGTCTTCTTTGGATTGTTCTTCAATGCCCGCAATTCTCAGCTTTTTATCCATTTCTTCAATCAAACCAGCCCTGATTTTAACCATTTCTTGCCAAGCCAATTTTTCAGCTTTAATTTCTAATTTCAAATTAGAAATTTTTGATGGGTCTTCTAGA
Source organism: Legionellales bacterium UBA4759 (assembly GCA_002403515.1). GTDB lineage: Bacteria > Pseudomonadota > Gammaproteobacteria > Legionellales > Legionellaceae > UBA2653. The sequence goes on from DHHZ01000076.1 coordinate 2,214, forward strand.
CATTGGTCACATCTACTGATTAATGCATTAAATTCCTGCTCTTTTGTAGCATAATTTTTCGATTGAATAACAAGCCTAAGTGTTTCTTGAATACTTTTGATGCTGTCTTCTTGTAAATCATCAAAAAATTCTGGTTCATCATCTTCATCAAAAAGGGGGGGATCATTAGGCATGAATAGGTTTTCTAAGTCCTCTGCCAGTGATTCTGGGGTTGATTTAATCACATTTTTGCATTTGCTTATCGCGTTGTTTATAGCACTATAGGCATTGGTCGCCAAGGCAAAAATACTCACCATCTGTAAAACCGAAAGGTCTAATTTTATTATTGGAGTCAATTTAGACATATCACTAACTTCATCAACTTCTTGTAAAGTATCAAAAAATTCTGGTTCAGTGTCTTCATCTATTTGGGGTGGATCATTAGGCATGAATAGGTTTTCAAAATCCTCTGCCAGTGATTCATGGGTTGATTTAATCACATTTTTGCATTTGCTTATCGCGTTGTTGAGAGCAGTATAGGCATTTGTCGCCAAGGCAAAAATAGCCACCAGCTGTAAAACCCAAGGGTCTAATTTTATTATAGGCGTCAATTCAGGCATATCAGCAAATTCATCAACTTCTTGTAAATTATCAAAAAATTCTGGTTCATTATCATCATCTGGGGGGACTGTTTCAGAAGTATTGCTTTGGTGTTCTAAAACTTGGCTTTCAAACAAAGAAATTTTCTCATCAAGATTGTGGGCCTCTGGATTAAGTTTCACAATAATTTGTTTTTGTATATTTGGATTTAAACCAGAAACTATATGATTAAGTTCATGAAACTCATCTTTGAGTTTTTTTAGAAGTCTCCAATCATCTTTAGATACCTCAGCGATGGGAATATTTAATACCCTTAAAAGCTGATTTGCATTTTTTTGGATAGTACCGGCAAGATTGGCTTGAATGGTTATCAATCGAGACTCTAAAGTAGTAAGTAGAGTTTGAATTTCTTCAATATTTTGTGAGAATTCTTGGGGTTTTTTGACCTGATAATAATCATTGGGAATTGACTGTATAAATTTTTTAGTCTGACGAATAGCCGAAGCAATTTCTGACAAATCACTAGATGATTCACACAGCTTTTTAAGGCTTGCAAGTGTTGTATTTAAACGCTCTTTAAGTTCGCCTGCGGTTTTTTTCGTCAACATTAAGCTCTCAATATTTTGTCATATGTTAAATATAGACCAATTTGAGAGAAAATTTATAAGATAAAGCTATTCTTTTGCTTGTTGTTGATATTGGGCTTTTTGAAGTTGCTTTTGTTCAAAGCGTTGTAGGGCATACTTTGCTTGTTCATGATTCACAACATCAACCTCATGACCAAATAAATCAACGCGCGCCACATCTTCTTTTTGACAAGCCAGATATAAAGACGAATTGCTATAGTTTTGAATTGCCAATTTAATATCGCTTTTGCTGACCTCGGGGTGCTTTAAGCAATCATGAAATGCATAGATGTCTTCTAATATTCCAATCTTTAATGGTTTAATTTCTTTGGGTTTTCTGGAAAAAGCATTCGGAAAATAAGCCACTAACCAATCTAAAGTATGCAGATAATCTGATTTGCTAAATGTATGAGTCACGATATTAACTTCATTAAATTTTTATTTAATCATAACATCTACGTCCATAGATTTAAATAGTTTTTCAGGCCTAAAAAAGGTGTGAAATCAGTCTCTAGGCGGATCAAATTGACTTTTTGATCAAAAAAAGATACAATATCTCTTTTTTGTAACTAAATGGCGACAAATCATTCTTTTTAAATTGAATCATGTCATTCAGTTTTAACGATGTCAAAATAGAGAGGTACTATGAACTGTCGAACAATCTTAAAAACCCTTCCTGCTGTATTCAGCGTATTTTTAGCGCAAAGTTCTTTTAGCGCTCCAACCAATGGTCAAACATTTCAGCATTTGCACCATTTGGCGCCTAATTTGAGTACACGAGCTTTAAAGTCTGCGTTAAATGCTTACGAAAAAGCTTCACATCAACACTTGGTGCGTAAACCTATTCTTACTGTGATTGATTACTCAATGCCTTCATCCAAACAGCGTATGTGGATATTTGATTTAAAGCGTGAAAAATTATTAATGAACACCTATGTTGCGCATGGTCAAAATTCTGGTATGAATGTGGCTAGACATTTTTCGAATACACCATCTAGCAAAGCCAGTAGCTTAGGTACTTACATTACTAAAAACACTTATTTCGGATCTAATGGTCTTTCATTGAATCTACAAGGTCTTGAAAGAGGTTTTAATGACAATGCATTGAGTCGTCGTGTAGTTATTCACGGTGCTTGGTATGTGGAACCTTCATTTATCCGTCAATCAGGTAGAGCAGGTCGCAGTTGGGGATGTCCTTCTGTAGCAAAAAGTATTGCTAGCTCTTTAATTCATACCATTCAGGGTGGATCTGTGGTATTTGCATATTATCCTGATTTTCACTACTTACATTCTTCAAATTATGCATAAATAACTAGGGCTGGATTAAACCAGCCCTAAACGGAAAAATCATATCCTATGAAATTTTCCATGACATCCTGTCAAAATTTCCTTAGTATGGCTTGTCTTCCTGACAAGTCTTAACTTTACTATAGCATATATTTCACATTTTGCTTTTTGAGGAAGAATTTTTGGGCACATGCTCATTAATTTGTTCTAAAAGTGTATCAATACTGTCTTTTAAAAAACCAATGCCATAACCGGTTTTGTTGAAGTAGCCA
>DHHZ01000073.1:0-1482 GCA_002403515.1 Legionellales bacterium UBA4759
TTTTTCTAATTGAACATCAGGGATTTCTATAGAGGCTGTATAAAAAGGCGATTCTTGGTAGGTGTCAAAAAACCCTTGTGCACAAGCACCCAATAAACCATCAAGTGCCACATGTTCAGTTAAATCATCACCCAAAGTATCATTAAGATATTTGATGTCTATCTTTTTCCCATCGCCTGCTGTGGTGAAATCAAGTGTGGTGTTAAATAGCGTTTTCGCTTTTTCTGTGAGTGTTTGTTGCAGTTCAATTAATCGTTCTTTCGAACTGAGTATTGCATCTTTGTTTTCTAAATCAGCCACTACAGCATCAAGAAGCTGTTGTTTAGGGCTAGGTTTGGCAAATTTTATGTTGCTTAAATGTCTTTGCAAGCTATCGAATAATAAAGATAACGGGGTGCCTGAAGAGTTATTTTTTCGATTAAGTGAAAATATTGGGTTTTTTACTCTTGTTTGTTGGTCCTGAACCCTTGGGCGTAACAAAATTCCGTAGAGATTGGATGATTTTTTTAGAATCTCCTCTCGAAGAGAAATAAAACTACCTTTCTTTTTAGAGACAAGTGCAATGTAATCATTAATTTGTTGCAGTCGAGATTGTTTTTGTTGTTTAACAGGTGATTCATCAGGAAGCACGGAGATGTCAAACTCTAGAAGAGCTTGATAGTTTTTAAGTTCTAGTAAAGCGGTATCATTGAATTGGTTAATGGCAATATCAGTTTGACAGGTATTATCACTACTAATTTCCTGGCCACCAACCAAAGGCACCAAAAGGTGAACCTTGTTGGTTTCTGGATTGATATAAATATATCGCGAAGAGGTGGGCTCAGCAAATTTAAATTGCATCATTAACTCAAATGAATTATTTATGAGTAATATTATAGAGCATTGTTTAATTTATTTCCAATGACTTTAAGTATGATAAAAATTAAACATCTGTGACATTTCTAAGTTGGTTTAACATTTGAGGAAGAATTTTTGGGCACATGCTCATTAATTTGTTCTAAAAGTGTATCAATACTGTCTTTTAAAAAACCAATGCCATAACCGGTTTTGTTGAAGTAGCCAGTGACAATTTGCCACCAAGTGAGGTTTCTATAAAATTTGATTTGCGCTTGTGTTAGATAATCTAGTGCATTCTCAGGGTTCGCTCGAAGCTGGAGTAGTAGTAGATTGAACACTTTGATGTTTGGGTCTTTGGGATTATTGCTTTGTAATTGGTATTTGACCCTTTCAAGTTCGAGTAAATAAAGTTTGGCGGGATTGTCTTTCATGAAGCTGGTTAATTTAACATCACAAGCCAGAAGAATAGGAAGTCGCTCTCTACTGGATAGTTGATAAACTTCTTCAACAATTTTAGAAATATCCTCTTTGTTTTTGGATTTCAATGCATCAAGTAACCTATTTCTCTCAATTGAGACCAAGGAATCTCTATCTGTGACCATTTCAAATGGTATCTCAGGTATTAATTCTTGTAAAATCGACATT
>DHHZ01000073.1:1919-19122 GCA_002403515.1 Legionellales bacterium UBA4759
TGTTTTTCTTCAATAGTTTGAGCGCTATGAAATTGTTTAAGATAAATAGCCAAGCTTGTGGTAAATCTATCTAAATTCATGGCCATGTTGAGGCAATCAAAACGAGTTTTTTCATCACTGACTTTATCATGTAATGCCAATAGGCGTTTTGATTCTGATTTTAACTCTGCCAAATGAAATACTTGTTGAAGGTGTTTATCTGAGGCGATGGCGTCTTTAAGTTCTTGAGACTTTTGGGTTAAGGGCGCGAAAAAATTAAAATAACTCGGTGTTAAGGATTTTATTAATCGTTGAAAAGATGCATGGTCTTTATCGTTAAGAATAAATTGTTCCAATAGATTTAATAATTTTAAAGATTCTTCAGTTTTTGTGATTTGAACAGCAGGAACATCGATACTTAAATGATTAAAAATTCTTTGATAGGTATCTGGCGGTAAATATTTATAACATCTTTCCAATAATTTATTTTGCCATTCGAGAGGGAATTGTTGAAAGATATTTTTGAATCTTAGAGAATTTTCTGCCATCCAGCGTGGCGTGATGACCCTTAAAATAGAAAGGATGTTATATTTATCTTTTATTTCATTAAATGGAGCTTCTTTGGGCCAGCTGATGTTTTTTAATTCTCGTTCTTGTATTAAGTTTTTCTCTAAAATCACGATGGCATTTAAAAGCCGCGCATCCAAATCTTTGTGTTGTCTTTTAATGAGTTGGATTTGTTTGAGGTATTGGTTAATATCTTCAGGGATGATGCCTTTTTCTTTTTGATACATCTTGGAGAGTTGTTCTATTTTAGCAATGGCTGCTTTAGTTTTTAGACTTTGTTGAGCTGGTCTCCATGCATTCAATTTCAAAAAACTCATGACTATGGGATTTACTCCAAATTTTAATTGATCTAATTGCTGGTTTTTGAGTAATTGGTGTTGAGCATGTGGTGGAAGCAAAGAGATGCCTTTAAGAAGCTCATGAGTTATCAAATTTTCTTTCACCAAATCATCTAAGCAACGGGGGTGAGGTAATTGATTATATTCTGGGTATTCCTTTAAGTTTTCTAATTCATAAAGAATTAATCCAGCAGATTCCGGATTACCAGTCGCTGCAATTCTTAGAATATTAGCAGTACTTATAGTTTGATGAGAAAGTATTGAAATTTTTTGTTCTGGTGTAAGAACTTGCATAGTCTTGAGTATGAACTCAAGCGAAAGAGTGCAATTAGAGGCAGCCATCATCAAGATATTAAAGCCATTAAGTGTCCTACTTTGTGACAATATTTGAAAGATTTGATCTGCTGGAAATGTTTGCATGGCTTTGATAATAGGTACAACGGCTTGTGGCTGTTTTTCGATTGCAAGTATTATTGCTCTTTGGCCATCTTGATTAGTTGTTAACAATATTTCAAGCTTTTGTGTGTTTGTAAAATTTTGTATGACCTGAAGAATGGGTTCAATGGCTTGTGGCTGTTTTTCGATTGCAAGCATGAGTGCGTTTTGGCCAAGTTTATTGCCATTAGGTGTCCTAGTTTGTGACAATATTTGAAATTTTTCATCTGGAGTTAGTTCTTGCATGGCATCAAGAATAGGTTTAACAGCTTGCGGATTGGATCCAGCAGCAAGCATCAAGGCGTTTTCGCCCCATCTACCAGTTTGTGACAATATTGTAAATTTTTGTTCTAGGGTAAACTCTCCCATGGCTTTGAGAATAGGTTCAACAGCTTGAGGCTTGAAAAAAGCAGCATGTATTAGAGCGTTATCGCCATAAAGATTAGTTTGTGAGAATATTTGAAATTTTTGTTCTAGGGTAAACTCTTCCATGGCTTTGAGAATAGGTTCAACGGGTTGAGGTTGAGTGTGGTTTATGATTGCAAGTACCAAGGCGTTAGGGTCTTGTGACAATATTTGAAATTTTTGTTCTAGGCTAAACTCTTTCATGGCTTTGAGAATAGGTTCAACGGCTTGACGGTGGTTTATGATTGCAAGTACCAAGGCTCGTGACAATATTTGTAAGATTTTATCTGCTGGAAATGTTTGCATGGCTTTGAGAATTGGTTCAACGGCTTGAGGTTGATATTTGGCCGCAAGTATCAAGGCGTTAGCGCCATCTATATAAGTTTGTGACAATATTTGTAAGATTTGATCTGCTGGAAATGTTTGCATGGCTTTGAGAATTGGTTCAACGGCTTTAGGGTTGTTTATGATCGCAAGTACTAAGGCGTTAGCGCCAAAATGATTGGTTTTTGACAATATTTGAAAGATTTGATCTGCTGGAAGTGTTTGCATGGCTTTGAGAATTGGTTCAACGGCTTCAGGGTGGTATTGAGCAGCTATCATTAGGGCGTTATCGCTATTATGATTAGTTTTTGACAATATTTGAAAGATTTGATCTGCTGTAAGTGTTTGCATAGTTTTGAGAATAGATTCAACGGCTTCAGGGTCTTGAGCACCTATCATTAGGGCGTTATCGCCATCTTTGTCAGTTTGTGACAATATTTGAAAGATTTGGTCTGGGGTAAACTCTTCCATGGCTTTGAGAATAGATTCAACGGCTTGAGGGTGATATTGAGCAGCAATCATTAGGGCGTTAGTCCCATCTTTTACAGTTTGTGATAATATTTGAAATTTATGTTCTTGAGTAAGCACTTCGATAGCTTCAAGATTGGCATTAATGTCCTTCTCTGGTTGATGTTTGGCTGCAAACATCAATAAATTGTGGCCAAGAAACTTTCTATCTATTATTTCAAATATACTTTGTTCATTGAAATTTTTAAGCAATGGTAAAATTAAGCTTTTAGCTTCTGGAATGTCCCTACTTAGTAGTATAGAGTACAGTAAAGTTTGTTCTTTAAAATTAGGCTTAAGTAATATTTCTTCTTGTCTTGCTCGGTCTAATTGTGAAATGCGTGTTGCTAATTTTGAAATAATTGAGCTTAAATTTCTTTCCTGTAATGCATTGAATAAATCTAATATGTTTGGTGGAGATGAGACATTATCAGGTTTGACTCCCCCTAGAATTTGACAAAAATTTACGAAGACTTGCTTACGATCGATTGCAGAATCTTGAATGAACAAATCAAAGACCGAATCGCTAATACTTTCTATGAGCGTTTCATGGATAGAAAAATCATAATCAGATACTGCTAAATTGTGAAGTATAGATTCAATATTAATATCTAAATTTCTCATCAATGAAATGATCATCTCAACTCGGATGTGATTGAGTCTATGCTTAACTATAAGGCCCAAAACTTGCTTATCATCTCTATTTCTTTGGTTGATTATTGTCAATTGCTCTTGAGGCGAAAATTCCTTAATCATTTCTAGGATTGGCTCAATAGCACTAGGACAATATTTTGCGGCAAGCATTAATATATTGTTACTATGAGTATCAAGTTTTTTTAGCATTTCAAAAACATGCGGTTTTTCCATGCGTTTAAGTAGCGATATCATTGGGTCTACTGAATCAGCACTTTGAAAGAAAATGCTCAGCAACGATTCACCTTCAGCATTGCTTTGAAATAATAGCTCTAATTGTTGAGCTGGTTCTAGGTCTAACATACGTGTTGCAAGCTTTGAAAGGCTAAATTCTTGATTATTTGCTAGCAGTGCCTTTAATAAATCTAATATCTGAGGTGGGGATGACACGCTCAAGGGCTTTCTGCCACCTAGAATTTTACAAAAATGGTCAAAAATCCTATCAGCATCTGTAGGTGTTCCTTGAATAAATAAATCAAAGACCGAATCGGTAATAGTTTCTATAAGCGGTTGATTCAAAGAAAAATTCCGATTGGATTTTGCTAATTCGTTAAGAATATTTGCAACATTGATATTCAATGTTTTCATGGATGAAACCATAGGTTCAATAGCATCTGGCCAATAGAGGACTGTAAGTCCCAAGGCATTCATGTTGTCTTTGTTGGTTTGGTTGAATAATATTAACTTTTCTTCGCGTGAAAATCTTTCCATAATCTCTAAAGTTAAGATAAGAGATTTAGAGTTTAATTTTGTGGCATGCATTAATATATTGTTACCATTAGTATCAAGTTTTTTTAATATTTCAAAAATTTGAGTTTTATCCACAGACCCTATTAATGATAAAATTTCTGTTGGCTTAAAAAGATCACTCATGAATAATAATCCTTCTAATAGAGTAGGTCCTTCAGAACTTCTTTGCAGAAGAATTGCAGATTGTTTTGCAGGGGGTAGTTTTGCAATGATTGATAAACATTTTTGAACGTTGAATTGCTTATTGTTATAAAGAAAAGCTATGATAATATCCAATAGTATTGGCGGTTTTGAAATGCTATCAGGTCTTTTTCCACCGATTATTTTGCAAAAATTATTATAGGCTTGACTTGGATTTTCTAAAGAATTTTCGATACAAGCATGAATTAATGCTTCAGCAATATTTTCAATTTGAGCTGAATATTTTTTTAAATTAACGTTTTGATTGGCTAGTTTTTCAAGTAAAGACTCTAATGGGATATCTAGTTTATCAGTGTCACTCACCGATGGATTTTGTGCAGGTACCTCATTGGGATGTGAATCAATAAAATCTAATTTATTTAATCTTAAGGTCTTGGAGAGTTCTTTTTCAGGAACCAACAAGGTGATGTCCGTGCAAATGGAGCCTTGGTGGGACACAAAGATTGCTTTTTCTTTAGGGGCTTCCAAGTCCAATAACATAAATTCATCCATATGGGGGCTATCTTTCACGGTCAGATAGGTTCTGATGAATTTTTCTTTGATTTGTTGGGTGTTAAGAATAGTATCTTGGGGCAATTTAAAATAAGCGCGATGTTTTTCAATAAAGCGACAAATATTGTTTTCAACATCTTCGCCTTTTTCTAGACTTTGTTTAATGGTTTGGGTGAGTTCATCACTTAATGCTTGATTGCCATCGAATATTGCACCTAAGTTTACGGTTGAGAGACCATGGCTTATACAATAGATATTGATGGTGGCTAAGAAAAACTGCGTCATGATGGAGAGTTTTTCTAATTGAACATCAGGGACTTCTATAGAGGCTGTATAAAAAGGAGATTCTGCATAGGTGTCAAAAAAACCTTGCGCACAAGCACCCAATAAACCATCAAGTGCCTCATGTTCAGTTAAATCATCACCCAAAATATCATTAAGATATTTGATGTCTATCTTTTTCCCATCGCTTGCTGTGGTGAAATCAATTGTGGTGTGAAACAGCGTTTTCGCTTTTTCTGTGAGTGTTTGTTGTAGCTTAATTAATCGCTCATTGGCGCTGAGTATTGCATCTTTGTTTTCTAAATCAGCCGCTACAGCATCAAGAAGCTGTTGTCTGGGGCTAGGTTTGGCAAATTTTATGTTTCTTAAATGTCTTTGCAAGCTATTGAATAATAAAGATAACGGGGTGCCTGAAGAGTTGTTTTTTCGGTTAAGCGAAAATATTGGGTTTTTTACATTTGTTTGCGAGTCCTGATTCCTTGGGCGTAACAAAATTCCGTAAAGGTTGGATGGTTTTTTTAGAATCTCTTCTTGAAGAGGAATAAAACTACCTTTCTTTTTAGAGACAAGTGCAATGTAATCATTAATTTGTTGCAGTCGAGATTGTTTTTGTTGTTTAAGGGGTGATTCATCAGGAATCAGGGATAGGTCAAATTCTAGGAAAGCTTTATAGTTTTTAAGTTCTTGTAAAGCGGTATCATTAAATTTTTTAATGGCGATATCAGTTTGACAGGTATTGTCAGTACTGATTTCCTGGCCGCCAACCAAAGGCATCAAAAGGTGAACCCTGTTGGTTTCTGGATTGATATAAATATATCGCGAAGAGGAGGGCTCAACAAATTTAAATTGCATAATTAACTCAAATGAATTATTTATGAATAATATTATAGAGCATTGTTTAATTTGTATCCAATCGTTTTAAGGTGATAGTTTGGGGGATGATGATGTGTTTGGATGAAAAACATGATTTTTAATAAAATCTTCAAACGTTTGTAATGTTTCAAGTTTTGAATCGAGTTTATACCTGTCGATATAAAAAAGAGATGAGCCTTTGGGTCCTGCTAATTTAATACAAGGTGTTGCTTCATTTAAAGATGCAATGGAAAGGCCCGCTCCATCTTTGTAACAGCGCTTATAAAATTTTTTCATTTCACGAGATGTTAAAAGATGTAAGGTATTAAAATCATAAGCAGGAATATCACGAATTAAATGATGGGAATTGATATTTGCTATCACCACCAGATGACCTTTGTTTAAGGTTTGAATTTCGCCGGTGATATTTTTGTCTTTTAAAAGTTTGAGCTGTAAATTGATGTAGTCTTTTGAGTGTGGTTCGAAGCTTGTTTTGAAAAAAGTTCTGAAGTTTAGGTTTAGATTATTTTTAGTGAAACAATAAAGGCTTCTCATAAATTAGATTCACAAACAAATACTGACAACATGTTTAATATTATGACTCATGGAGCTATAATAAGTCAATACTTTTTCATTATTTTTTTGGCCCATGATGGTTTTGGTATTTTGGGGCGGCATCTTTTTCAACTGGTTTTTGATTGACTTGAATTAAAAAATCTTGCCAAGTTAAATTTATCAATTTTCCATGATGATCTTTTTGTTTAACTCTCACATGATCTTTAAATGCTCTTGAGACCATAATTTGAAGTTTCCACATGTCATGAATGGTATGCATGGCAGTATGCCTAAATTGCTCATCTAAAGTATCAAAAAAACTTTGATCAATCTCTAAACCCAGCGCATTTGCATGATACTTTACTCTTTTTTGCCAAATATCTATTCTACCTAAGTCTCGATAATCATTGATAATGTCACTGCCAAAAAAATTTTCGATGCCAGTATGCAAAGCTGCTAAATTTCCCTGTGGAACGATAGTTTTTAGTTTGGAGTCTGAATATGTCGGATGCTGTTTATCGACTTTATAATGTCCAGTAATTAAATGATGGTCAGTTTTAAATCCACGGGCCCCAAAAACGTTATGAGAGGGTATATCAACGGTCATTGGGGTATGATTCAGTAAATTAATCCCTTGAAAACTGATGATATCTTTTTCGGTATTGATTCTGGGGTGAAAGTGATGATCGAGACACAAAATACCGCATTTTAAACGAGAATCTTTAATCGCATGATTGGCTTTAACCACTTCTTTAAAAAGGTCTTGTCGTATTTTTTCATCATGGGATATCATAATCCAAATCGGTCTTTTCCCCGCAAAGTCTCTAATAATCCAAAGTGCATTTTGTCCCATACCATCAATACAGATGGGTGAAAAAATATATCCTGAAGGAAGCATATAGAGCTCACCAGCCGAATGAACTGGAATATTCTTAAAATGAGTACCGGGTATTCTTGCAAAATTAAAAACCATATTTGAGGGAATGACTAAGTCATGATTGCTTGATGTGTGAATGTGTGCTTGATGGCTTGTTTGAACAACCTTGGCTAACCTTTCATCAATCAATTTATAATGTTCTTTGCCAAATTTATAAGCATGACGAGTAATCGTTTTCATTTCACCAAAAGTAAGATTATGACTAAGAGGTAAACGAAGCTCTTCGGTGGCCATGTCTCTTAAAAACTCTGGTAGATAATTTACATTTTGTCCCCAAGGAGCTTTATCCCATACAGGGTCAACTTTTCCAATCCAAGGTAATTGGCTTGCAAGGGTAATTCTTTGTGCATATTGAGGCTCTTTTAAGACTCGAGAGTTTAAGGCGCTTACCGCTGCAAGCCCTCCGATAATAAGGACATTGTCTTTGGGATTTGTTTCAAAGTATTCTTTTAGTGAATCGGTGTAAATTGTTCTCACCGAAGGGCCAAAGGGTGATTTTCTGAATGACTCTATAACCTTAGTAAGTGAATTTAATTGCCGCATATTAATTTGCCTAAAATATCTCCTTAATATAATTGTAGTACATAATGTTTATTATTTTTTATCATTGAGAAGCATGAGTAGAATTCTTCTTTTAAAGCTTTAGGCCAAATAAATGAAATTATTATCAGTAAAATGATTCGAATGAGGAAAATATGTTAGTATAGTCACGTTTTTAATGACTTTGAGAAAATAAAATGATTTTACTAAAAACATCGAAAGGTGATATTCGCATTCAATTGGATGAAAAAAATACGCCAGTGACTGCAAAGAATTTTTTAAACTATGTGAATAGTCAATTCTTTGACAATACTATTTTTCATCGTGTTATCAATGGTTTTATGATTCAAGGTGGTGGTTTTACTCCTGAAATGCAACAAAAGGGAACCGAGAAGCCTATTCAAAATGAAGCCAAATCTGCAAAGCCTAACAAGCGTGGGACTATTGCGATGGCTAGAACCAATGATCCACACTCAGCAACCGCTCAGTTTTTTATTAACCTGGTTGACAATGATTTCTTAAATTTTTCTGGTGAAAATTTACAAGGTTGGGGTTATTGTGTATTTGGTGAGGTTGTTGAAGGCATGGATGTTGTAGATGCCATTGCCAAAGTGAAAACCGGCGCTAAAAACGGACACAGAGATGTGCCCGTTGAAAATGTTGTTGTTTATTCTGCCGAAGTCGTGGAGTAACACCTGATATACTAAAAAAGCCAGTCAAACAACTGGCTTTTTTTTATTTCAATCGGCGAACGATTTCATGGTTTTCAAGGCTTTGATGTGGATTGATTAAATGCTCAAAGCGATTACGAAGTTGTGCAATACATTTCGGCCCTGCAGTGATTTTTTTATCACCCCTTAGCGCCAAGACAAAGTTTTCTTCCAACATGCGTTTTTCTTGTTCTGATGCCAATTCATAATGCGCATGGTAATCATCAATGCATTTTGCCAAGCGCTCATAGCGGGGCTTCAAATCAAATTTGATTTCTTTGGCCAAGGCTTGATACTGAGGATTATCTTGAGCCAAATACTCAATCAGTTGTAATGCCAATGCATCGGCGTGAGGAGCTTGCGCTTGGTTCCAAAAAGCATGAAATTTATCATTATCCAATACAAAAAGACTTAAAGATTGAATAATTTTGGGTAAACGTATGACTGCATAGGCCAAAGCATGGTGGGCCTCTGGTTTGTCTTCCGTTTTAAAGGCCTTTGACCATTCTTGAATCTTATGCTGATTGGGTAAATAGCCCACAGTTTGCAACCAAGCTCTATTTTCTTGGCTCACACTAATTGCAAATAAGATTTTTTGGACCAGTTCTTGAACGGTTGTGGAGTACCTATAAAGTGAGATAAATTGTTGCTTTTGACTTTCAGTCAAGTCAACCAAACCATCTGCGCTCATGAAAATACGCGTCATGAATAAAGTGGAAATGTCATAATTGGCCAAACCAATGGCTCTACTTTTGAGAATATCTTTGGGGGCTGATGATTTGGATTCACCACGAGAGCTGGTATTGGTCAAGATGCCTAAGGCGTGCGGAATACTCAATTGACGAAATAAAGCTTTGGATGCTTCATTTTGTGTGAACTTTTGATAAGAACGAATGCATTGCTCTATCATGTCTTTGAGTGTCTGGTATTCTTGTGGTCTAGCCCCCTCTAAAAGACGCAATTCCAATGCACGAAATGAGTTTTCAGAGGCTTGCCCCGTGACGCGTTCGACATAACTTTCAAAAGCATCAAATGAACCGAGTTTACAACCATCTGAACCTTGGAATGTTGCAAAAAGTTGGTAGGATGCTTGTGATATTCGTCGATGAAAATCCCCACCTAAACCATACAGTACTCTGAGTTGAACATCTTGTAGCACGCTGTCTTTTTTTTGATGGGCGATAAGCGTATCTTGAGCTTTTTTCTCGGCTTCAATCAAATTAATGTGTGCAAATAAACCACCTTCTTTACCAAGATCGCTGGGGCCTGCAACATAGACAATTTCGCCTTTATCTACAATCACTTGTTTTAAATAAGGATTCGATAACATTTCATCCAAAATATTGGGTAGATTCTCTAAATCTTCTGGTGTTTCGCACAAGGGAATTAAATTCACCGGTGGTTTACGGATATCGTCTACATAAAGTTTTCCTTTGAAATATGCAGAAATACCGAAAAGAATAATGACTTCATTTAAACTGAGATAATTTTCAGTATCCGATAAAATATAAGAGAATTGGTCTTGGTATTCTAATACAAAGCTAAGAATTTCTAATTCTCGAATGGTATCTAGGCTCAATTGGCTTTGTTTTTCTTTCAGTGTTCTTATAAATTTAGAGTTTGTTCTTAGCAGGTGATGAAATTTAGCTTTTTGTGCAGGACTTAAATCAGCATAACGTTTATCGTTTAATAATTCTTCAAATTCAACATGGGTTTTTGCCAAAAGAATACCCATGTCGTTGAATGCTTCTTTATTGCTTTTACTCGATTGGCGAACAAATTGTTTCAAGTCACCCCGAAAGCCCACCAAATCAATCAAATCTTTTAATTGATTCAACTGTTTTTTATCTTCTGGTGCAATGTTTGGTGTATGAATAACTTTGGTAAGTTGTTCAATCAGTTTGTTTTTGGCTGTCTCTGAGCCTTCTAAATTAAATAAGATATTATCAGTGATGGCTTGCTTACAGCGTTGTAAATAATGGTACGAACTCTCTAGGCTAGGGTAGCTTGTCATTAAGGGGGCTAAGTGTTGCATGTATCGCTCAACAATAGCCAATTGTAAGCTGGATTCCATATGCTCCATGGTTTTACGGGTTCTTTTTTTATTGCCGTCGACGTCAGCCACAGCCCAGCTTGAAACATTGGAATAAGAAAACTTATTAATTCGAGTGAGAAACTCTTGCACGGCTTCTTTTTTTTGTTGATGGTTTTTAGCAAATTCTTCTATATTTTTTTTATTAAAAGAGGACCATGATTCCATCATGTCGAGATAGAGCGTATCTTGTCTGTCAATTTCTTCTTCAGGAGTGAGATTTTTTGCAGGTAATAATGAGTTATGAATGACCCACTCTATATCAGTTTGAATTTGTTCTTTTTGGCTTTTACCGCCTGATAAAATATTTTTAATCATTCGATTGATGGTCATGCGGGCTTTTTCAGATAAAACCTCTGTGGGGTGAGAGGTTAAAACAGGGCGTGCATAGTATTTTTGTCTTAAGTATTTTGCAATTTCAAGTTTATCAGATAAGGGAAGATGCTGGGGGATATGAGCATCTTTCATCGCCATGCGATTCACAGAATTTTGATTATCGAGGGCCTCTTCTACAGAATTTAACAGAATATTTTTTTTAAGTTCAAGATTCATACTGGGCGGAAGAGATTTAAATACTTGGCTGATTTGCTGTTGATGAAAAGCAATAGGGGTGTGGTGTAATAATCGAGTTTGAAACAGTCTTGTAGTCTTTCGAGTAAACATAACAAAGTCCTTCTTGTAACAATTTTGACACAATTGATAGATTTTTGTTTTTATTTTATAATCCCATCACGATTATTTCATTAAAAGCAAAATTATTAAAGATGTTGTATTCTGCATTAAGTATAGGTTATTTTGGTGTGGTCACAAATTATACCTATTCAGCCATCAATGGTTATCAAAACACCAAAGCACCCAATGCTTTAAAACAATTGAGAAATACCATTGAATTGGCCGGTTGTGCTTTTTGGTATTCGGTGGGATGGTACACGATTTATAGCATGGGTCATGAATCTTTATATCATCTGATTAACCTTGACTCTGAATCTTTGCATGTTATTCAAGCGCTTCCAAAATTATTTGCAGGTAGTTATCTGCTCTTAAAAACTTCGATTTTAGCCTATCGCATTTATCAATGGTTTTTGCTTCAAGAAATCAATAATTATCAAAATTATTTGATTATCATCGATATTTTACAATATTGTATTGAGCTGTCTTTAGCATTTTCTGCATTGGGATACCTCTCAGTAACACTTTTTACATCATTAACCTTTGGAAATGTATGTTTTTCTGCATGGTGTAATGTGGTGAATTCAATTCTTAATGTCTGTCAAAGAAATGATATGAATAAAGAGTTGGATTGGGATTTAATTTTAGCCCAGCTCTATTTTGATTTATCGTCAGCTCTACTTTTAAGCTTATTGTTATTGGGTCTTCTGGATATTGGGGATATGCTGCTGGATGCCATTATGTGTTTAAAAGCCTCTGCTTATATTGCTTTGAAAACCATTTATGATATTTATCAACACCAAGGCATTAATGGGCAACTCATTTTTCAAAGCGTGTTATTTATCATGCAATTTGGACTGGGCATGGGGTTGTTGTTCAATCTTATTGTTATCCCTGAATCTGCTTTGGTGTCTCTACTTATTTTTAAAATTTTAAAAGGCAGTGCCATTTTGGTAGCAGCACCTTCATTGGCAAAAAATGCTATGGAAGAGCAAGAGGTTAAAAATCTACAGTCAAGCATGGTCAATCAAAAAGATACGAAAGATATGTCTATCAAAGACTATTTATTTTTCAAACATCAAAGCCTAAAGACCGCACAAGCAGCCGTTTGGAAAAACAATGCTATAATAAATTAAATCCACAAGAGTTTTTCAAATCATCAAATGATATGGATATTAAAAAGTGCATTGTTCATTTCATTAATTGCAACGATGTTACTGATGTGTTTTCATTACTGGAGCCCCTGGCTTGCCAGACGACTTCCATCAAATGGACGCGCATTTATTTCATTTGCTGCGGGTACCTCTGTGGCATATGTTTTTTTAGAAATGCTTCCCAACTTGGTAGAGTACAATAAACCAATCGGTCAATTTTTAATTCAAAACTTTCATTTAACCCAACTGACAGAGCTTGCAATTTATGTCTGTACGCTTTTAGGCTTTAGTGTGTTTTATGGCCTAGATTTATTGGCCGAATCCAATAAAAAAAATGATAATCGTTTGTATATCCTTCATATTTTTATGTTTAGTGTGTATAACTTTTTGATTACTTATACCATGTCTTTGCGAGTGGAAGTGAGTTATCTAGCCACTTGTTTATTCACATTGACCATGGCATTACATTTTGTCTTAAGCGATCAAAAGTTTTGTAGAAGATATCCTATTCGTTTTGATAATGTCGGACGTTTTGTATTGATCTTTGCATTATTTTTGGGGTGGCTATGTTCAGTTATTTTTGACCCAGTCAATGTTTTGGTCTTGGCATTACTGACTTCGTTTTTAGCGGGGTCTGTTTTATTTAATGTGTTTCGGGAGGAGCTTCCCAAAAGTAATTTTTCTAGTTATTCCTGGTTTTTAATTGGGGTTGCAGTTATTGCTGTGAGTTTGTTGTTTTACAATCTTTTGGTTACACAAGCTAAAGCCTTTTGATTTTTGGTTTTTAACATTGTTAATTCTTTTTTGATTCGCTAGAATGCTGATAAAAATTCCACCCAAAAAGGATGTAGGAGAGCAATATGTTGCAACGTTTCACTTTAAATTCCCCGGATATGCAAAGAGATACCATCAATCATGCCTATCGAGCCAATGAGTTTGAAATCATTTCCAGATTAATTGAGCAGGCACAATGCGATGATGAAAAAAATCGTGCAATCCGTCATCGGGCCAAGCTTTTGGTTGAGCAGGTGCGTTTACAAAGAAAAAATGCCGTTGGTGTGGATTCATTTTTAAATACATACTCCCTGTCTACGCAAGAGGGCATTGCTTTAATGTGTTTGGCTGAAGCAATGTTACGTGTGCCAGATCAGTTAACCGTTGATAAATTAATTCGAGATAAATTAACCAGCGCCGATTGGCGTTCTAAAGCAGGCCAAAGCGAATCTTTTTTTATTAATGCCACCAGTTGGGCTTTGGTCTTAACCGGAAAAGTGCTCAAAAGAGACGAAGAGCAAAGCGATTGGGCCAAAGTGTTACAAAGCTTGATGAATCGAACCAGTGAACCATTTGTTCGAACGGCCGTTGCTCAAGCCATGAAAATTCTTAGTAAACAATTTGTGATGGGTAAAACAATTGCTGAGGCCATTAAGCGTTCTAAAAAAGCCGAGGAAGAGGGTTATCGATTCTCTTATGATATGCTGGGCGAGGCCGCATTGACAGAAGAGGATGCGATGCGTTATTACCAATCCTATGTCGATGCCATCACCACTTTAGGAAAATCTTGTGATAAAGCATTAAGCCCTGAAAAAAAATCGAATATTTCAGTGAAGTTATCAGCACTACATCCTCGTTATCAAGAAGCTTTTGCACCACGAGTTCGAAAAGAATTGGGAGAGCGTTTATTAAAACTTTCTCAACTGGCAAAAGAATACAATGTCGGTTTAACAGTTGATGCAGAGGAATCCGAACGTTTGGATTTGTCTTTGGATATCATCAGTGATGTTTATTTGAATGAAAGTCTTGCAGGTTGGAATGGTTTTGGTTTGGCATTGCAGTCTTATCAAAAAAGAGCTTTTGATGTGATAGATTGGATTGCTGATTTGGCCAAAAAAGGTGGCCGTCGAATCATGGTCCGATTAATCAAAGGCGCTTATTGGGATAGTGAAATTAAAAAAACTCAAATGCAGGGCTTAACCGAATACCCGGTATTCACCCGAAAAGTTTTTACCGACGTTTCATTTCAAGCTTGTGCAAAAAAATTATTAACCTATACCGATGTCATTTATCCGCAGTTTGCAACTCACAATGCCTACAGTGTGGCAATGATTTTAGAAATGGTTGGTTCTTACCGTGATTTTGAGTTTCAATGTTTACATGGCATGGGTAAAGAATTATATGAGCAAATCGTACCCACCAATAAATTAGGTATTCCTTGCCGCATTTATGCACCTGTTGGTAGTCATGAGGATTTATTGCCATATTTGGTACGTCGCTTGTTAGAAAATGGCGCCAATTCTTCATTTGTGAATCGTATCATCGATGAATCGCAACCCGTGGATACATTGATTGAAGACCCAATTGTGGTTGCAAAACGCTATTTATCATCCATTAATCACAATATTCCATTACCTTGGGCTATCTTTTTACCAGAACGTCAAAACTCTCGAGGAATTGATTGGTCTGATAGAGCTGTATTGGCCAAGCTACAAAAAGAATTTGAGCAATACTCGCATAAGCTATGGCAAGTCGGGCCGATGCTAGAAAACAATCGTTCTGATGCGCCTGAATATTTTGAGGTATTTTCTCCGCAAGATTCAAAAAAACAAGTCGGTAAAGTAGCATTTTCAAGCATCAAAGATGTTGAAAATGCCTTTGAAAGTGCCCAAAAAACATTTGGTGCATGGTCGATGTTAAATGTGGAAGAGCGGGCCTCTAAAATTGAAAAATTTGCCGATCTTTTAGAAGAACATATGCATGAAATCTTGGCGCTGATTTGTTTTGAAGCAGGCAAGAACATGTATGATGGCGTGGCCGAGGTTCGCGAAGCAGTTGATTTTTGTCGATATTATGCCGCCCAAGCTCGAAAACTGATGCAAAGTCCTATGGTTTTGAAAGGCTATACCGGTGAAACCAATGAATTGTCATTGCATGCCCGTGGCATTATGGTTTGTATTTCACCTTGGAACTTCCCTTTAGCCATTTTTGTTGGGCAAGTGGTTGCCGCATTGGTCACAGGGAATTGTGTTGTTGCCAAACCTGCTGAACAAACCTCTTTGATTGCCGGTTTTGCAAGCCAATTGATGTGGCAAGCAGGCATACCTCAAGGTGCAATGCAACTTTTACCGGGTCGCGGTGAAACTGTGGGGGCGGCATTAATTCAAGATTCAAGAGTTGCGGGTGTTATTTTTACCGGTTCAACACAAACAGCCAACATCATTCACAAGGTATTAGCCCATAAAGAAGGCCCTATTGTACCTTTGATTGCTGAAACTGGTGGGATGAATGCCATGATTGTGGATTCATCTGCCTTGATGGAACAAGTGGTCAATGATGCAATCGTCTCCGCTTACGGCAGTGCTGGTCAACGTTGTTCTGCATTAAGAGTACTTTTTATTCAAAAAGATGTTTATCCGCGCTTTAAAAAATTACTCCAAGGAGCTATGGCTGAGTTAAGGGTTGGAGATCCGAAGTTCTTAACCACAGATGTGGGGCCTGTGATTGATGATGAAGCACTGGGTGTTTTACAAGGACATATTGATGAGATGAAAAAACATCATGAAGTCATTGCCGAATGTCAACTAGACGATGATGTGCGTCATGGACATTTTGTTTTACCCATTGCCTTTGAAATTCCAAACATGGGCGTATTGTCTAAAGAAGTTTTTGGACCCGTGTTACATGTGGTGACTTTTGAAGCCAAAGATTTGGAAAAAGTCGTTCAACAAATCAATCAATCGGGTTATGGTTTAACTTTGGGTGTACAAAGTCGAATTAATGAAACCGTTGATTTTGTTAAAAAGAACGCACATGTTGGAAATATGTATGTCAATCGAAACATGATTGGTGCTGTTGTTGGTCTTCAGCCATTTGGTGGAGAGGGGTTGTCTGGAACAGGTCCTAAAGCGGGCGGTCCATTCTATTTACTAAGACTTTGTCATGAACGTACCTTCACTCAAGATACGACTGCCGCAGGTGGTAATGCAAGTCTCATGTCTCAAACGCAAGATTAATGGATTTTGATATGGATGAGAGGGGTTCTCATCCATACATCATGACAATCATTACAAATTCGATATCAAATCTGATTGATCATAAAAAAATTCACACCTATTAGACTTTAAGGATGAAAATTGTCCCATTCAGATAATTCTGATAGTTTTTTAAAAATTAATGGGGCATATTGACATCCCTTTGAATGATTTAGGTCGGCAGCAGGCTATGAATGCATGTGTTACCATGGCCAATATGAAGTTCAAAACGATTTTTTCCAGTCTATTATCCAGAGCCATAGAAACCACTCAACTACTTTTGAGAAACTCAAATAATCATTTTCTTGACTATAGGGATGAATTTAGAGAAATTAATTTTGGTCATCATTAGGGCGAGGATGGAACTAATTTAACAATTCCTGAAATTGTTGAATATAAAATTGATGAAATTTATGGTGAAAATTTACGGCAAATTTCTAGTCGTATTGAACAAGGACTCCGTTTACTTCATTGTCTCCCAGAGCCACCTCTAATTGTTTCACACTCTGGAATTTTTTATATATTGTGTCGGTTTTTAAAAATTAAATATATTAATTTACCAAATTATTCATCAATACACTTACAATCTTATCATCCATAGCAGCCCATCGATGTTGATCACTATGAAAAAAGCGACGTTTTAAAACTTGAGGTCTATTCTATTTATTAAGACTTTACAAGACACGATTGATG
>DHHZ01000074.1 GCA_002403515.1 Legionellales bacterium UBA4759
TCCCAGAAATGGCTTAATGTATAATTTCATCATGCGGGCAATTCATGTTTTAGATGATCCGAAATTTATTCAATTTCTAATTGATAAAAATTTTGTAAAACGCACAGATTGTATAGGTATACTTAATGAAAGTTACATTTCCCTGCAACAATACCTGCTTCTTTTTTCCAATGCGCTAGGTGGCAACTATTTACCACTTCTTGACTCCTTTTTACCCCATGTTCAGCAATTCTTTGAAGTAACAAAAACTCAAGTTTTTGAAAATTTATTAATGAATCCTGAGGAATATGTTGTGGGGACGTTTAAATTTGATGACGGTCAAATCACTCGCGTGCCACAAAGAAAGCTCCAATTGGCAGAAAGGCCTAGTCAATCATCGACGGTGACGCCAATGCAGGCGATAGATTTTGCACAGCATCATCATTTTCACTTAAGCCCTGAGCCCCTACAACTGATTTGCCAAAGTTTTTTTATCCATGATCCTGTGCTTGCTTTTAATTATGTCAGTGTTTTATTGAATTCTAAATGCATATATCGTCGCACAGTCAGATCAACTCAAGCAGAGTTTTTGTTATTCACAAACACCGATGAAATGGAGTATGTCACTTCGCAATTGTTGATTCGTGATGTGAAAACTGCTATCAGCTATATGTTTTATCCCGCACCAGAGGATGCGAAGAATGGCATTCAACTCATTGAAACCGCCCAAGCTCTTTTACTCAGAATTTCAGAGCAGGCTTATCTGAATGATGCACGTGATGACAACACCATTTTATTAAGGTTTATCAGTGACGTGGGTAAAGCGAAAAATATTGAACAAAAATTTAATATATTGTTATCGGCAACAATGTATGTTCTTACCATGCCTTGGCAGTCTTCAACCTTTAAGCGATATTGTTTTTTCACTTTAAAATATTTAGAGGTTTTAGCTGAGAATCAAAAGTTTGCAGTCATTGAATCTACCCTTTCTATGCTAAACGATATTATGGAAGAATTTCATGAGGATGCACTGTCAAGAAATTGCAAACAAATGGCTTTAAATTCTATACAAAAAATTTCTAGTAAACATCCAATCAGTGAGGGTATTGTTCAATTATTTCGCTGATTAAAAGGCTTATCAGTTTTTTTCAGGTAATAAAATTGCATAGGCAATTTCAATGGAGCGTTTTTTAGGCGTATAAAAAACTTGGGTTTTTAAATCTTTTAGGAATGGATATACCCCTTTTAAATTTTCTGGTGGCCGCCCATAAAATAAGGTCTCGTCATCCCAAGCATAATTAGATTGTATATCCCAAACCAATACCCCACCTTTTTTTCGCAATTGATTTAACTCAATCCATGGGTTTTGTTTGGCATCCAAGCTGAAAAAAGGTTTTGGGGCTGGCGCAATATAAGGAATAATAGCCGCAACCAAATATCGGCTACCACCCACATATTGCAGAGGTTGATGCACTTCTTCTTCCCAAGCATGATGAATAAACTTGGCAATTTCTTTATTGGGATAAAAAGCATCACAATGAGGATTGGTTACAGGCCTAAAAAAGTTAGTCATCACCAAAATCACAGTTCCTGCTGAAAATAATCCACCGAAACGATACAGATGTTTCACTTTTAATTGAACAGGAATTACACTTAATAAAAAAGTTCCCAAAAAAGAAAAATATGGCGTCATCCATCTTGCGTAAATATCGAGTTTCATCGTAAGTACTAAAACTAAGGTTGTTAGCCATGGCCCCCAGGAAAGACAATAAATTAATTTTTGATTTAAAGAACTCATGGTTTGTTTTTTGGTTTTCGCTGCCAAGAATGTTATTAAATACAAAACAATGACCGGCATACAAAAAGCCAAGGTATTTTCTAAATAAAATAGTATTAATTGAAGATACGAATGCCCTTTTTCATGGACTATGGCATCATGTGTATAGGCAAAATTTGCAAAATGCGATTTAATCATCCAAAAAACATGCGGTGATATGGTTAATAAAAATACCAAAACACTTGAAAGATAATTTAAAGTAAACAATTGTTTACGTAAAACAGGTGTCAGATAAATAAAAAATAGAGTTGGAACAAGTAAAACAATAATTTGATATTTTATCAAAAAACCAATACCAAATAAAAAACCAAGCAACATCCAATTTTTACGAGTAGGATGCCAGGTTAATTTGTAAAGATAGTAACCAATTGCCGCCCAACAAGGAATCTGTAGAGTATCAGGGGTTAAAATGTTGGCATTGATATTAAAAATTACCAAACCATCAGATATCAATGTCGCTACTAAAGCTTTCCATGGCGGTAATAATGCATAATTGAGTTTCCATATAAAGTAAAAACCAATACCCATAACAATTTGAGAAAAAAGATACATGATCCAATCATGTTCTCCGATAAATTGCCAAACAGATGCCACAAGCCACATGGATAAAAAGGGATGTTTGGAATACCCCAATTGATAAGACATCCCCTGAGCAATTCCCTCTAAAACATCATGATGAAGAGAAATTCGGGTAAATAAAGGAACCAAAGTCCAAATCAGGGTATGGAGAAATAAAAAAATAAAAAATATATTTTTTGGTTTTAAATAATTTCTAATATGATTCAAGATTTTTTATTATGCTATCAATAATCTTTCGATAATCGCATAATTCAAAGATAAATCAAGTTGTTAGCTCGATAAATCTAAACGGCTTAACGTTTAAATATCACAAATTACAAGCAAATAGAAAAATACTTTATCCAGCCTTAAAAATCAAACATATTGTCAAAGCAAGCTTTTTTTTTATTTTTTTTTCCAATAAACTATTGATTTTTTAAGAAACCAATTAAACACAACATGTGTGGATAACTTTTTGTTTATTTCGAAGACAAATCGTCAAGACATTTGCGCGACAAACCTAAGTAATTGATTTAAGGATTATTAATTTTATTTTATAAAAATTATACAAGCATGGTTATTCACAAAAACTGTGGGTAAGTCTGTAGAAAAAATCTTAACTCAATGATTTTTAATGAAAATTTAGAATGATATTTAATTACCCATAGCATCAGTTTAAAAAAACTTGCAGAATTATACTATTGCGTTCAATATATGCATTATTTTTTTATAAATGAAAAACTTATGGAACATATTCTTCAAATCAAAAACTTTTTAATCAAAAATTATGGTTTAGAGCTCCAAGTTCAAAATATCAATCCAAATACATTTTCAATTGAAGCCGATTTCCCAATTTCCTTTTTGAAAAAGGCACTTATTCATCATTTCCCTGATTTTAAATTTCAGCTCAATTTCCAGATTAAAGCTGCTCCAACACAAATGCCTGGCTTTAAACTAAAAAATATTCAAAATACCATCGCAGTTGTTTCAGGAAAAGGTGGTGTAGGGAAATCCACCGTCTCTTGTAACCTTGCTGTCGCAACACAACAATTGGGAGCGCGCGTCGGTTTACTTGATGCTGATATTTATGGACCAAGCCTGCCAACCATGATGGGTATTCACACCAAACCTGAGATTACAGAAGATCAACGTTATCTGCCACCTGTTGCTCACCATGTTGAATGTATGTCGATGGGATTGTTACAAGAAGATGGACCTTTAATATGGCGTGGTCCCATGCTTGCCAAAGCCCTTATTCAAATGCTAGATACCACTACTTGGTCAGAACTGGATTACCTTTATCTAGATTTACCACCAGGCACTGGTGATATCCCTTTAAGTCTTGTACAAAAAATCCCTTTAAGTGGTGCTATTATTGTCACGACCCCACAAACAATTGCGACTTTAGATGCCGAAAAAGCCATTCAAATGTTTATTAAGACCAATGTCCCCATTCTTGGTATTGTTTCCAATATGACTTGGCACGAATGTCAAAGTTGTCATGATAAGAATTATATTTTTGGTCATGATGGTGCTAAAAATTTAGCTCGAAAATATATGCTACCTTTACTCGGTGAAATACCGCTTGTCACCAAAATTCGTGAAAGTTCTGATGAAGGTAATCCGATTGCATCTCTGCAAAACCACCCTCTTTATCAAACATGGCAAGAAACAGTGCTTAACATCACGCAAATATTAAGCCAAAAATCCAAAATTGGCGCTTCAAAGTTTCCGCCAATCCGTCAAGAATAACTATTTTTATAATTTTTAACGCTTTTTATCAAAAAAGCGTTAAAAAAACTAAACAAAGACATACAATTTGGTTTATCATATAGCATTAACATCTTTTTTTATTAAATATTTATGCGAAAAAAATTAGGTTTTTTTTGGCGTACAGGTTTGTGGTCTTTATTAAGCCTTGGCTTTGTACTCGGTTTTTTTGGAATCATTGGCTATATGTATTTATCGAGCCAATTGCCCGATGTTGAATCTCTCAAAAATGTCGAGCTACAAGTTCCTCTACAAATCTATACCAAAGATGGCAAGCTCATCCAAGAATATGGTGAAAAAAGGAGAATTCCTCTCACCTATGAGCAAATTCCTCCAACCTTGGTCAATGCACTATTGGTCACCGAAGATCAACGCTTTTTTGAACACTCAGGGGTAGACATATTTGGTCTAGGTCGTGCTGCTATTAAAATGATTCAAACGGGTACGAAATCGCAAGGTGGTAGTACCATTACCATGCAAGTTGCTCGTAATTTTTTCTTAGATCGTGAAAAAACATTTTTAAGAAAGTTTAATGAAATTTTATTGGCTATCAAAATTGACCAAGAACTGCCAAAAGAGAAAATTTTAGAATTATATTTAAATAAAATTTATCTGGGTAATAGAGCCTATGGTATCGGTGCAGCTGCACAAATTTATTATGGCAAAGACATAAGCCAACTCAATATTTCTGAAATGGCCATGATTGCAGGCCTGCCACAAGCACCTTCTGCACATAACCCCATTGCCAATCCTATTGCAGCAACCAAAAGACGAAATCATGTCTTAGAAAGACTTTTTGAAGAACATTTTATTACGCAAAAACAATACGAAGAAGCCTTATCTGAACCTGTGAATGCAAGCTACCATGGTCCTGAAATTCAAGTTCATGCCCCTTATGTTGCTGAGATGATTCGTCAATCGCTTTATACTCACTTTGGTGAAGAAGCCTATACCCAAGGTATCAAAGTATACACAACCATCGATGGCACACTTCAAAACTCTGCCAATCGATTGGTTGAAAAACATCTTCTTGATTATGAGAAACGTCATGGCTACCGAGGGCCTAAAAAGCATTTCAATCTTTCAGAACATGCCAACTATGCTGAGATTCAAAAGTTTTTAAAACCCATTGATTCTATCAATGATCTTTATCCTGGTATTGTCATTGAAAGTTCTGCAAGACAATTGAAAGTATTGCTTAAAAATAACCAACTCATTACGGTTCCATGGTCTGGATTGGCATGGGCCAAGCCTGCTTTGAAACATGGTTGGACTGGCAGAGCGCCTTCATCAGCAAATAATATTGCCAAAAGAGGTGATCTCATTTATGTCAAAAAAGAAAATGAAGCCTGGGTATTAACACAAATTCCAGATGTAGAGGTGGCATTAATCTCAATTCATCCAGAAAATGGTGCTATTGAGGCATTAGTAGGTGGATTTAACTTCTACTCAAGTAAATTTAATCATGTGACTCAATCTGTTCGACAACCTGGCTCTAGTTTTAAACCTTTTATTTATGCAGCTGCACTGAATAAAGGTTACTCACTGGCCTCGATTGTCAATGATTCTCCAATTGTCATCAATGATACTGGAAAATCACTCTGGCGACCCCACAATGATAACAATACCTTCAATGGCCCTACCCGAATTCGTGAAGCACTTGCTCACTCGAGAAATCTAGTCTCTATTCGTTTACTTGATGATATTGGTATCGATTATGCCATTGAATTTGTATCACGCTTTGGTTTTAATAAAGAGCAACTCCCGCACGCTTTATCTTTGGCATTGGGCAGTTTATCAGTCACCCCTATGGAACTAACCACAGCCTATGCTTCAATAGCCAATGGTGGTTTTCGTATAGAGCCTTATTTGATAGACCATGTCACCAACCGACATGGAGAAACATTGTTGGTAGCCAATCCAGCAACTGTTTGCTCTCCACAAGAAGAAGAAATCCAAGGCAACCATTGCGCCCCAGAAATTATCCCCAAAGATTTGGCGTTTTTAGTTCATTCAGCCTTGCAAAGTGTCATAGACCACGGTACTGCAACCGCTGCTAAATCATTAGGACGCAAGGACTTGGCTGGCAAAACAGGAACCACCAATGAACAAGTAGATGCTTGGTTTGCAGGTTATCACCCAGATTTGGTAACAGTGACCTGGTTTGGTTATGACACCCCTCATCCATTGCATGAATACGCAGCAACACTTGCCCTTCCATTGTGGATTGACTATATGAAAGGTGCACTCAAGAAATTGCCTGAAAAAATGATTTCTCCACCTGAAAATGTCGTCACATTTAAAATCAACCCTCTCAACGGCATGCGCGTTGATGACAGTGATCCTCGTGGTGTTGAAGAGTATTTTCGTAGTGAGGAAGTTCCTGAAGGTGATTCAGAGGAACAAGCAATTCCAGAAAATCCTTATCCAAGCGATAGTCAAGATAGCTTATTTTAAATCATGCAAGTTCTCCAAAAGCATCTATACTCAAATTAGATGCTTTTGGAGATACTCATGAAAAAAAATACCCTTTTGTGTCTTTTGATATTATCATTCATCTCCTTATCAACCGAGGTTTTTGCAGGTTGTCGCATACCCAAAGAACATGTGGTCTGCCACCGTCAATGTTTCTATAATTATTATGGTCCTGGCGCACATTGCAATGAAACCTGCCTTAAACAAAAAATACCTCTAAAAATGGTCTATTGTAAAACTCGAAGATAATCAAACAATTGAAACTATTGCACATACATCAGATGCAATTGTCTGAATTTTAAGTTATCATAATCCCTTTTCAAAACTGAGTTTTATCATGAAAATTGGACAAGATACCTTAAAAACTAAAAGCTCTATGGAGGTAGCCGGTAAAGAATATCACTTCTTTAGCTTATCGAAAGCCCAGGCTCATTTTCCAGCATTAAAAAAATTACCATTTTCCTTAAAAATTCTTTTAGAAAACTTGTTACGTTTTGAAGATGGCGATACCGTCACCGAACAAGATATCAAAGCCCTGAATGATTGGATTCAAACTAAAAATTCTGATCATGAAATTGCTTATCGTCCCACAAGAGTGCTCATGCAAGACTTCACGGGTGTGCCAGCTGTTTGTGACTTGGCTTCCATGCGTGATGCAATGCGAGAGAACCAAGGTGATTTAAATAAAATTGCACCATTAAACAATGTGGATTTGGTCATTGACCACTCTGTGATGGTTGATGCCTATGGTAAAGCCAATGCCATGGAAATTAATACCGACCTTGAATACGAACGCAATAAAGAACGCTATGAATTCTTACGTTGGGGTCAAAATGCATTTCAAAATTTCCGAGTAGTACCTCCTGGTACAGGTATTTGCCATCAAGTAAATCTTGAGCATTTGGCAAAAACCATTTGGTCACAAAACATTGATGGTAAAACTTATCTTTTCCCGGATACCTTGGTAGGTACGGACTCTCACACCACCATGGTCAATGGTTTGGGTGTTTTAGGTTGGGGTGTTGGCGGTATTGAAGCGGAAGCGGCCATGTTAGGACAGCCCGTTTCAATGCTCATTCCTGAAGTTATCGGGGTTGAATTAAGTGGCAAATTACCTGAAGGTACCACAGCGACTGACTTGGTTCTTTCAATTACACAAATGCTAAGACAATTTGGCGTAGTGGGTAAATTTGTTGAATTTTTTGGTCCTGGTATGAAACATTTGCCCTTGGCTGACCGGGCAACCATAGCTAATATGGCACCAGAATACGGCGCAACTTGTGGTATCTTTGCTATTGATGAAGAAACCATCAAATATATGCGCTTAACTGGACGCAATGAAGAAAACTGTGCAACTGTAGAAGCTTATGCTAAAGAACAAGGCATGTGGTACAGTGAAGAACAAGAAACCCCTGTTTATACCCATGTTTTAAAATTTGATTTATCTTCAGTTAAACCGTCTTTGGCTGGTCCTAAACGTCCACAAGACAAAGTTGAACTCAATGATATGCCACAAGCCATGCAAACTTTATTGGCAAACCAAACCCAAGACGGTTTTGATGTCGAAAATCAACAATTTCAATTGCATCATGGTGATGTGGTCATTGCAGCTATCACCAGTTGCACCAACACTTCTAATCCAAGTGTATTAATGGCTGCAGGCTTATTGGCTAAAAAAGCTTGTGAAAAAGGTTTGGTTACAAAACCTTGGGTTAAAACATCTCTTGCACCTGGCTCTAAAGTGGTTACAGACTACCTAGAAAAAGCTGGTTTACAAAAATACCTCGACAAACTCGGTTTTGAGTTAGTGGGGTACGGTTGTACTACCTGTATTGGTAACTCAGGCCCACTACAAAAAGACATCTCTGCTTGTATTTCACAATATGATTTAACAGTTAGCGCAGTGTTATCTGGCAACAGAAACTTTGAAGGCCGCGTGCATCCTTTAGTGAAAGCCAACTGGTTAGCTTCTCCACCTCTAGTTGTTGCATTTGCATTGGCTGGCAACACCAATATTGACTTAACAACTCAAGCCATTGGTACTGATAAAAACAACCAACCAGTCTATCTAAAAGACATATGGCCAAGCCAACATGAGATTGCAGAAGCAGTGAATCTTGTGAATGCAGACATGTTCAAAGCTCGATATGCAAGTGTCTTTGAAGGTGACAAACATTGGCAAGCTTTACCCACAACCGAAGGTCTTACCTTCAAATGGCAGAATGATTCAACCTACATTCAAAAACCGCCTTTCTTTAACAATTTGAAAGCGCAATCTTTGAATGTCAACGCCATTAATGACGCCAGCATCTTAGCAATCTTTGGTGATTCTATTACCACCGATCACATATCTCCTGCAGGTTCCATTAAAGCCAACTCACCTGCTGGAATTTACCTTAAATCCAAAGGGGTTGAAGAAAAAGACTTCAATTCATATGGTTCTCGACGTGGTAACCATGAGGTGATGATGCGTGGAACATTTGCAAATATTCGTATTCGTAACGAAATGATTCCTGGTGTTGAAGGTGGTTACACCCAGTACATTCCTAAAAAAGAAATCATGCCGATATATGATGCGGCGATGCTTTACCAAAAAGACAAGCGTCCACTCATCATTATTGCTGGGAAAGAATACGGCACAGGTTCTTCACGTGACTGGGCTGCAAAAGGCACAAAATTGTTGGGTGTTAAAGCCGTTATCGCCGAAAGTTTTGAAAGAATTCATCGTTCTAATTTGGTGGGTATGGGAATTCTACCCCTTCAGTTCAAAGAAGGCCAAAACAGACATTCTTTAAAACTCGATGGTTCTGAAGTCATTAGTCTAAACATTGACAACAGTATGCAAGCACGTGACATGATTACAGCAATCATCACCCGAACTGATGGTACTGTTGAAACTATCGAACTACAAAGTCGTATTGATACTTCCAATGAATTAAGTTATTACAAAAATGGCGGTATCTTGCAATTCGTACTTCGACAAATGATGTAGGATGAATGTGAATAAAAAACCTAAAATTTTAAGTGTATTCACGTTGGTGATGATCAACGTGATTGCTGTTGATAGTTTAAGAACCGTTCCAATTACTGCAAAATTAGGTTTGCCGCTGATTAGCTATTATGCGCTCGCGGCAATTGCTTTTTTTATTCCTGTGGCCTTGGTTGCTGCAGAACTTGCAACCACTTACCCCCGCAATGGTGGTTTGTACATCTGGATTAAAGAAGCTTTTGGGCAACGCACTGGTTTTGCAAGTATTTGGCTACAATGCATCTATAATTTAATTTGGTTTCCGACTATTTTATTATTTATAGCATCAACTTGCGCTTATTTGATTGATCCTCACTTGGCTCATAACAAAACATTTTTGACCACCACCATCATTTCATTATTTTGGTTATTCACTGGTTTGAACTGTTTGGGTTTAAGAGTTGCCAGTATCATCAGCACGATTGGTGCAATTTTAGGTACTTTAATTCCCATGATTGGTATCATTATCATGGCGGCCATTTGGCTGATACAAGGTCATAGCCCCGTGAATGAATTCCATACCTCATTATTGCCAGAATTCAGTAGCTTTCACCCATTTTCTATGTTTGTGGTGGTATTGTTTGGATTAATTGGTATTGAAATGTCAGCGGTCCACGCAGGCGATGTTAAAAATCCTCAAAAAGATTATCCCAAAGCCATTACTTACTCAGCGATTATGATTATGGCAACCTTGGTTCTGTCTGCCCTTTCGATATTGGTGGTCGTACCATTGTCAAAGCTTAATTTGGTCACCGGTTTGGTGCATGCTTATGACTTATTTTTCAAAGCTTATCACCTGGAATGGATGACTTCGATTATTGCATGTTTAATCATTATTGGTGGTTTAAGCTCCGTTTCAACCTGGATGATTGGACCACTGAAAGGCTTGATGATTGCGGCACATCAATCTGAAATGCCTCATGCCATTTATCAGATGAATCGCTTTCAAGCCCCTTATCGCATGCTTATCATTCAAGCAATTATTTTTTCTGCAATCAGTTATGCATTTATTTATTTCCCATCAATGAATGTTGCATATTGGTGGTTAAGTGATATCTCCGCACAACTTGCATTGGTTATCTATATGATAATGTTTGCGGCTTTCATCAGACTTCGCCACACTCAAAGTGACAAACCAAGAATTTATAAAGTACCGGGTGGGAAATTGGGGATGTGGTTGGTTGCTGGTAGCGGTTTTGCTTGCTCTTTGTTCGGATTTCTTATTGGCTTTGTTTCACCCAGCCAACTTCCAACCGCAGCAAAAAGCTTATCACTGGAGTTGATGGTGGTCCTAATAATAGTTTTAATTGCGGTACCTTTCATTGCTGGCGCCAAACATCATAAAAAAGAAAAATAAGATTAACTAAATAATTTGGTCAAGCTCAAATGTCAAAATTCGCGATTGAAATATTGGATAATATAGAAGTATCAATATTTCATCGTGAAACTGTGACCTATTTTGATATTTCTTTGTTACAACAAAAACAAAGTTTTATTGTCGACGATTTATTTCAAGCAGAGGACTTTGTTGTACCCCCTGCAAGTATCTATCATAGAGATTGGGTCAGGGTAAAACTTGGCTATCTATTTTATGAATATATCCCAGGCGGTAAATGTTCTTTTCAACTCAAGATTAAATACATTGATATTAACCAACGCGTCATACGTGATTTATTCTCTTATACAGGGCATCGGTATCCCTTATTTTCTTTTGATGATTTAGTGCCATTATCCTTGTATTCTTTTTACAGTGGTACTGTAAAAATTTCTCGCACACCAGATACACCAGAGATATTGCGCATTAAAACAGCAGCCCATGAAATTAGAACATTATTGATGAATATATCGATGGCAAGAACCGTCAATTTATCAGAATTTTCCAACCATGCCACGGAATTTTTTGCAGGCATTCAAGCACTCACAACCCCTGCACCAAGCCTACCACCTAAAACTAAATCAAAAGAATATGATGTCAGTGATTTTGCCAAGAATTTTTCAAAAAAGCCGACCACTTCATTTGAACTGGCTTCAAAATTGGCTGTTTCTTTTCTATCATCATTGGGTGTTGATAACAACGCTTTTCAAGAAATTATCAATGAATATTTAGAAGTGACTCAAAAAAAGCCCTCTGAACTCAATCCAAAATGGCTTTTGGCATTAATGTCATTACCAATAGATAAAGGCAGATATACCCTTTCTACAATTTTACCTTTGGATGAAATGAGCAAAAATCCAATACAGCAGTGTATTGATGACTATCTTAGTCGCCCGCTTCCTTATTCTTTTATTAAAGCATGGATAGATTTTTTAAAACAAATTTATAAGCTCATCCAAGAATATACAACCAAGGCATATTTGTATTTTTTTAAACCATTTCGTGTATCCCAGGAAAATTCTTTAATCAATTTGAGCCAGGTCTAGGAGTAGAAGTAGGCACATAAGGGTTTTTTTCAATGCTTGAATCTATAAAAGTTTTAATTTCTTGACTTAATGTCTGTGTCGCAATCGCTTTTCTAAATGCCTGAATAGAAGCAGTTTCTGCAAGCGATTTAAAAAAACGATTTTTACTATCATCATAACGATGCGTTGCCGCGGTTTTTAAAAACAGATCTAGATATTTTGCTTCATCAGCATCTGTGGTTGCTTGCATAAATTTATCTTTTAATTCACCTAAAATTTATTTTTTTAGTACTTTTTCATCCGTTGATCTTAGTAATCCTGGTTGAGTACCAATGGCAGCAGTCATGGCTTTGTTTATCAAATTTTTTTGCATCTGAAAGCCTATCTGGAATTTTTTCAACCTCGTAACTGGCATAACTAAATTCAGGAATTTATTTAAATTTTTCTTTTAATTTTGTTAAAAAAAGTGTCATCTGATGTAGGTTGAGCTTTAAAACAATTTTCATAATTAGATACAGATGAGGTATGATAGCTTTGCACCGCTTTGCGCAACTGTGATGTTGGATTTTCCTAGATATTAACTTCTCTCTCAGTTATACCAGGTGGCAGAATTTCATCTATTGACTCTTTTAATTCTTCAACAACTTCTTCAAATTCTAAAAGAGATGTTAAATGTGTTTCAAATACTAATCTAAAAATATTATCTATCTGGGTTTGGTTAAGCTCTAAGCTCCCCTCTTCGGCATTTAATAATACAGATGCAAACGTAACCAAATCTTTAAAAGTGTCTGATTCTATCAAGAAGATTATCTGATTAAATGCTGCCATAAATTAACTCATTTAATCACAATTTTTTAAATATATTAAAAATAGTCTATTTTTGTCAGTCATGCGCAGAAAATTTTCTTATTTTTAAATAAATTAATTATTTATCCAAAAAAAATTCATATTAGATAAGCTACTTTGTTGTTCTTAAATAAGTTAAAATTTATAGTAAAAAATCAGGATTTGTTCTTCAAAAAATTTTCAAAATCCACTAAATTCAAGGGATAGCTTGTAATATATCCTTGAACAAAATCCACTCCAATTTCCTCTAAAATCTTCTGATCAGATTGATTTTCAACATCTTTGGCTATTACTTGTATATTTAAACGATGAGCAAGATCAATTATGGATTGACAAATTTTTTGATTTTTTAAGGCTTCATCAATATTTTGAGTAAAATAATGATTAATTTTTAAGAAATTTACTTGAGTTTTCTTTAGCTGTAATAATGAAACATTCCCAATACCAAAATCATCTAAAGCGATAAAAAAACCTTTTTTTTGAAGATTCTGTAATTTTTCAAAAAAAGTCATGTCTTTTTTCATTAAAGAATCTTCCATAATTTCTAATATGATACTTTGTGGAGATATTTTGTTTTTTTTCAACATGACCATCCATTTATCTATATTCTTAGTCATATTTTGAAAAAATAAATAAGGTGTATTTATACTAATTTGTATATTAGGAAAAAATTGTTGCCACTTTGGTAAATGCCGACAAATTTCATGAAACATCCAATTATGCAAATCTATAACTAATTCATTATTTTTAATAAGTGGTAAAAAGCTTACGGGTGTAATCACTCCTTTAGTCGGATGAGTCCAGCGAATAAATACTTCTGCCTTATCAAAAATTTGAGAATTACAATTAAAAATGGGTTGTAAAAATAATTCAAATTGATTTTTTAAAAATGCTTGCTCTATTTGTTGAGTAAATAATTGTTTTTTAATATCAACAAGATGCTGCTCTGCATCATAAAAGGAATAAGTATTAAATCCATTCAATTTTGCATTAAACATGGCCTCATCAGCATGATTGATAACATCTAACATTGTTTTTCCATCTTTTGGATAAAGGCTAATTCCTATACTCGCTGAAATATGAATTAAAAAAGAATTCACCGCAAATGGATTTTTAAAAGAAGAAAGAATATCATCAGCTACTTTTTCATATTTATCTTCAGGACCATCCACAATAAAAGCGAATTCGTCACCGTGAAGTCGAGCAACACAGGTGACATGCGCGCGCTTTTTTGATAAACGAAGTGCTATTATTTTTAAAAGCTCATCACCTATTTGATGACCCCATAAATCATTGATTTTTTTAAACCCATCCAAATCGAGATAAAAAAATGCAAAATTCTTCTTAGTTTTTATAACTTCATGTACTTTTTGTTCGATAAAATACTGATTTCTTAGTCCAGTAAGACTATCCATGTAAACCTTTTTCTTTAAGTCGTCATAATCAAATAAACTTTTAAAATCCAAATTAATAATCAAAATATCAATATATTCATGAAGATGAATTACACGGAAAATTTCTAGAAACAAATTTTTCGTTTGCCGATAAAAATGGTCTAGAGAAATTTCTCCCTGCCAATAATGATGAGCATGAAGTGCATGTTCAATATTTTTAGAATGTTTAAAATGTTTTTCTATAGAACTCTCATTTTTAAGTCCAGTTAATATATAAAATACTTGATTGACATATAAGACATGTTGCTGTTCGTCAAACACCAAAATACCTTTATGAAAATTTTGAGGTAAAATAAATTCAGATTCCAAAATCCTTACTCCAAAATTTATTTAAATATTGATAATTAAATTATAGATTAAATTTTAATTCATGATGGACTAAAAAAGATCTCACTTTAAATATGAGGGCTTCAAAGATAAATCTTGAGCTTGAGATATAAGACTTGCATCAATCGTGTCTTGTAAAGT
>DHHZ01000115.1:0-11290 GCA_002403515.1 Legionellales bacterium UBA4759
AACTACCTTGAAAAACACCGAAAGTGATTAATATTTTCATGATACTTCTCCCTAAAATTTTTCCCTTAAATCTTTATAGAAATCAATTTTTAAACAAAAAAAGATATCTATGTATTATTTATAGGCAATCTTAAATAGGAAGTCAATTTGAGTCAGGGTTAAGATAGGGAATTTACAGTACTAAATAGTTGAAATTTTGATGTAATGGGTAAGGTTATGAATGCATATCTTTCAAACCCTACCCAAAAAATGTGTCTCATGAACATTTACGATTTAATTATACCAATAAATTAACGGTTTTTTTGACAACCTTGTCCATATGAAATAGCTAATTTGTTATCTTTGGATAACTTAAAGTAAACTTTTTTACATTCTACGCCCAATTCAGGGAATACTTCATCTTGACCTTCGTATTGGCCTCTGGTAGCAAGAATTTTAGAGACTTTGCTGTTGAGTTCTGTGCCGCGTGCGTTTTGAAAACGTGAGTAAATGCGAATAAATTTGTCATCTTCAGTACGAACAAAAAGGCCGACAGCTTCTTTATTAGCAACTTTTTCTGCGAATTCTGCGACCATTTGGTCAAAGTTTTGAACCTCGGCGCTTAAATCTGGAATTTCTGAAGTTTTTGCAGGCTCAGTGGTTTGGGGCATTTCTGGGTTTTGTGCGAATGCACATGATATCGATAATAGTAACAATCCAAGTAATGTTTTTTTCATATCATTCTCCTTATTGATACAAGTTAGTATTTTTTTTACAAAAAAGCAAATTTTTAACGTAGTTTTGCACCAGGTCTTTGTATATAATCTTTATAAGTTTTGCCAAATAAATCTTTGTGATCGGGATTGGCGCCTTTCTCTAGTAAGTAATTAACAATTTCTGGGTGCTGGTACTCTGCAGCAAGAATCAAGGGTGTTTTCAAATAATCATCTTGTATCTCAATCACACTATGTTCACAGCATTTTTTCATCAGATTTAATGAACCTTGTATGGCAATCATGTGTATCGGATATTGATGATTTTTCTGTAAGGGAATATTCGAAACAGCTGGATTGTCGAGCATCCAAGAGGCAATTTCTGGGGCATTTAAAATGGCCAAATGAATAGGGTGGTTGCCATAATTATCAACCAACTCTTGATAATGAGGTTGCTCTCTACAAACTGATGCCAATAGTTCTGAAAATACAAGTGTTGTGGCCATGATGTGAATCGGTGTTGTGCCTGAGTTATCAGGGTGTATCAATAACTCTGGGGCAAGCGCTATTAAACGTTTTGCAAATAACAGTTTGGTATTTTCGATATCAGCTGTTGTGAGTGTTGTTAAATACAAAGCATGATGAAGAGCGGTTTTATTTTCTTTATCCACTTTTGTCAAATCAACGCCTTGGGTAAGAAGCCATTCGAATGTTTGTGGATAGGCATAAAAACTAGCAATATGAAGTGGGGTTAAATGGTTTTTATCGAAACTATTTAAATCCATGGACATTTGACGAATATCATTTAAATAGCCTTTATATATGCCATACCAGAATAAGGGTATGCCACCAATCGAGTCCTCATGATTTTGTAATGCAGGCTGGAATACTTCAAGATAATCGCGAAGCACATGCAGATATTCAACATATTGTTGTTCGGGCGTACCATTAAAATGATATTGTTCACCGATATGGCTTTCGCACCAATTTTTTAATTTATCGAATTGTTCAGGGGTGTATTGGTTGCTCACGCCCAGGATTTGTAAAAAATTAGTCATCATTATTTCCTTGTCAAATGTCTTTTAAATTATACGCGTATTTGTACTAATTGTATTGATTATTAGATTCTAGGTTTTAATACTGCAACTCGTTCAACCGTTTCAATGGTTGCTGGTTGAGTTTTTAATATTTCAATCATAGAATCAACATTGGTATTAATGGTTCTAAGATACCCGATATCTTCTGGGGATAACTCATGGGTGTGTTCTTTATTAAAATATGCTAAAAACCTGTCTTTAATGCTTTCTATATTCATGTTAGGTACACGAACCCCAAGCTCAATGAGTCTTTTCAAACTGGCCAAAATCAGGTTTTGCTGTTCCACAGGAAGTTTTAAAAAATATTTAAATTTTTTTGAACCCTCGGCGGGTTGAAAAATGGAATTAAATACTAATTCTCTTGAGGTCTGTCCTGGGGCAATGCGTCTGGCATTAAATGCTATCATTTTTCTAAATATTTTTGCTGACATTTGCATTTGAGTGTTATAAGACTGCTCTATTCCAGCAAGTTCTTGGGTTAACTTTTCTTTGACTCGTTGATTCAAAGGAAGACTTGGATTTTCAGGCACCAATTGTTCTAAAATGGCTATCTTTTGCGAAAAGCTCGCATTTTTGTCAACTGTTTGATTGCATAAGCGAAAAAGCGCATCAATTTCTTTTTCGATGAATAGACTTTGTTCTTTTAGGCTGGCTTTTTGAAATTCGGCGATATGTTCTTCACCGCCTAGCTTTTGATAATACTCGCGCAGTTTAGTTTCAATAATTTGCATATCTAAATGAGTCGCAGGAGAATCTGAAACATTACCGACAATTTGATTAAGCTCTGCAACTTGCTTTTTAATAAACTCTGCTTTTTCAACCAATGTCAATGCACTAAATTCCCTTGGATTATTGCCAGGTTCTTTCATTTTTTCAAAACAATCATTTAGATATTCATTTAAATCATCTACAGTTCTGAGGGTGATATGTAGGCCAATATTTGAACTAAATTTATTCAGCCATCTATCAAATTTTTCATGAAATAATTGTTCTGAACTATCCTCATGTCCCAGCAACTCATTTAATTTTTGTTCAATGATTTCAAATTGTTCTTGATAATCTTTGCTTAAAAATTCAGAATTTTCTGAAGGTTTTATGAAAAACCTTGCAAGTACCTCCATATTCCTATCAAGTATTTGAACATTCTTAGCCAATGATGGGCTGGCAAGATTCATTTGTTGCAGGATTGGTGCTAGTTTTTCTTGAGCTTCAGAAATACTTTCCACCATATTATCTGAATTAAACGTGTTATCGGGTAATATTTTTTCTAGCGACTCTGTAATACTTTCAGTTAATTTTTCGATTTCCTTATTTTGATTTCTTAAAGTAAGGCTATTGAAATACCGAAGTTCATCCTCAGGAACTTCATGGCCATGAAATCTTTCATATATATTGGTAAATTTTTCTGTAAATTCATCATGTTTTTTCTTGTATTCTTCATGAATCAATTGAATATCGTGAGTATCATCCAATTTCATGATGATATTAATTTGGCTAAGCTCTTTTTGAAATTTTTGTACATTTTTCAAGTTTAGAATTTGTTCATCCCTAATGGGTAAGGGCTCTTTCGAAAAATTGGGATATAAGTCTTGTAACTCCCTAGGGAGTCCTTTAAAAAAGGAGGTCTGCCTATTGAACTTATCTTGATACAATTGCTCAATGTTTTCTAAGTCACTGCAAGTGTTCATAGCTAAAGACATACTGGTCAAGCCTGCCAATTCCTGGGCTTTTCGTTGTATTTCTTGGACATAAGCATCAGAGTATTTTTCAACTTCTGCAGGGTCTATAAATTCTTTTTTAATGACGCCAAAAGTGATTTTTTCTTTTAGAATCCCTTGCCTTGAAATGATTTCTTGTTGAAAGCGATTTAATGGTGCCGGAGTATTTTCGAGTGTTTGGAGCCTTGTTTTTAATTCCTCAAGCGTTATTCTATCGCCAGGATTTGTTTTTAAACAATCCTTTAAGAGATTAAAAACATTCAAAGCATTGGGATGGTTGATATTTTTAGGGAAATATAAATTTAAAAGATTTAGACCAACAAAATAAACATACATCGCGTTTAAATTTAATGTTTGAGTAGAATTAAATTCTGGTGGTGTATAATTTCTTGTGTAGCAAAAGTGATAATCAGTATCGTATTCGTCAGCCGAAAATGTGGCATGAAAGGGAAGATAGGACTTGGTATCTAAAATTTTGAGTTCTTGGCTATCTGAAATCATAAAATTGGAGACCTTTGCATCAGGAAAGAGTATGCCTTGCTCTTCAAGTTTTTGAAAAAAAACCGTCATTTGTTGAAAATACGTGGTGCATTGAGATATCTCAGGGGCAGTTGTTGCGCAAGAAAGTTTAGAGTCTAAATTACCTTCTTGTAATAAAGGCATGACCTTGATGATGAAGTTTTGTTTGTTAGCTGGATATGCAACATAGGTTTGATAATAGTTTTGTACAAAATATTCAGGGTAGCGTTCTTCAAAACCTTGACTCAAGATTTCTTCATTAATTTTCATACTCAATGATAGGACAAAATCTGGCTCTGAAGGAGAATTCGGTTTTACTCGTAAAATTATATTATTCCCTGCGCTTAAAACTTTTATGTGACAATGGGTTAAAACCTCTTTAATGCTTAAAGGTAATCTATTCAAACTTACTGTACTTGGTTTGGCAATATGAGCAATTAAATCAATGATTGAAGAGGCGCTTGTTCTTTGCAAAGCCTTGCCGAAGGTATCTGCATTCATGGGTGGTGTGACGGTAAATGGTGGTAAGAACTTCATTTCTTCTTGCTGCATTGCATCATTAATGGTTCCAAATAGCTCGGATTCTCCACTCCAATTGGAGAGACTACAGGTATAGTTTTGTAACAATTTAGTGAATTTTTCTTGGACTTGCGGAAAAAATATTTCTTGTTCTTGAGGGGTTTTTGAATTGTAGTCCAGCACCAAAAGATTAAACTCTTCTATCTTCGGACGTAATTTACTTTCAATTGTTGTATTTCTGAATATTGTGCCTGCAAGAGGCAACGTAGGTAGTGGCATGTTAATCCCAAAAATACAATTTTCTTATTTTAAATATAGACTATTTTTTATACTTTATGGATTTGTTCTTCTAGAATAAGGCAGTAAAAAATTCTCTGAGAGGGCGGGTTGGGGAGGGTTTTTGTAGAGATAGGCAATGTTACGATATTTAAGCATCTTATCTAAAGAATTATTGATCCCCTTAAGCGCAGCAATTAGATTATTTTGTTCAGAATTAATTATATTTTTAATATATTCTGATATCTGTTGATGAGGTAATTCTGGAAATTGTCGAGATTTTTTAATAACCGCTAGGCATAAATTTTGATCTTTGATGGGTAACTTTAAAAAATTTTGAAATAATTGATCCTGTGGACTTTGGATTTTGAATAAATCCTTAAAAGTTTGGTATCTTATATTTTTTTCTTGGGAAATATATCGAACATAAAGCATAATCATCCAGGCTGGTAGATAGATGGACACATTTGTTAGAATGTAATACTGAGCCGCCATACTCATATTTTCATTACTACCATTTAGTGGTGTTTGCAGCTTAGATAAAGTTTCCTGATCAGAAGCTTTTTCGACAAAGTGACTTGATTGATAGCGTTTTTTTAATTTTTCTATTAATTGAAGATGTTTTTGTAAATTATGAAATTGACTAATTTTATCTTGAAAACTCATTTTCTCTGGATTGAATTGGGCATTTTTCAGTTGTTGTTCAATAAGCGACATACTTAATTCTGGTAAACCAAAATCATTTTTCAATTTAAGAATGATTTTTTCTTCAAGTTGTTTGATGCTGAGTTTTACGATTGAAAAGGGTTCTTCTTTTGGTAAATATGCATTGAAAATATCAAGATATTCTGTTCTTATTTGTTTATATTTTTCAAGTACAATAATATCTTTTTCGCCCTTTAATGATATACCTAAAGTTCTCATTTCCATTTTAATCTCATCTATTTTAACTTTAATCTCAGCCCTTTGTTTTTTAAGAGTCATTTTTTTAAAATCGTTAAATGATGCTTCTCTACCTGGAAAATCCTCAAAATAAATCATTGAAAACGTTCTCAAATGTTCCTGGACTTTACTTTTATAATGCTCATTTATTAATATACAATCATCGTATTTATTTGGTTGGTCATAATATTGACCAATCTCCTTCAATTGGTCTAATAAAGGTTTATAATTCAAAATATCTAATGTTTTAGGTTCTAGTGGCCAACCATTTACATAAGCTTCTTTTTGTTTTTTCATAAATTCTATTTGAAATTTATTTAATTTATCTTCTTTACCGAAGTCAGGGCTAGCTAATATGGTTTCTATTTCTTTTAAACTAGGTCTATTCTTGGGATGTTGATCACAACAACGTAATATCAATTTACAAACCTTGAATGCATTTTTATCATTAAGATGATTGGGGATATAATAATGCATCAAATTTGCACCAATGAAATACACGTATATTTTTTCACTATCTAAGTTTTCTTTGCCTTCCCACTCAGGTGGAAAATACCCATTAGAGTACCAAATAGTATGCTTTTTATGTAAATTTCTGAAGTTATCAGGAGTTTCATATGGTATATAAGCTTTAGTATCGGCAATAATTAACTCATTGTTATCGCCTACCAGAAAATTTGCCGCTTTTGCATCAGTAAATAATATTTGATTTTCATGTAATTTTTGAAAAACAATCGACATTTTAGAAAAATATTTCATGAATTCAGCAGGATCAGTTGTTCTTTTTAGTTTTTGATCCAAAGACCCCCCTTTCATAAAAGGTGTGACTTTAACATTGAAAAGTTTCTTTCCATCCATTGCATAAGTTTGAAAAAAGGTTTTTGAAAAATAACTGCTTTCCCTTTTTTTGAATTTTTGCATAGTATCTTCTTTGTTTTTGTGCAGATTAAAGGATAGAATGAATGGAGTTCCTCCGAATAAAGTATTAGGTGTAACTTTCATAATGTAATTATTTTGCTCACTTAATATCTCAAACTTATAATTTCTTTGAAGCTGATCCACTTTTGGGTCTCCTGAAGTTTTTATATTTTTAAGTCTTATTAATTGATTGATATTGAGTCTAGTTAATAATTCACTGAAATGTTCTGGAGAGGGGGAGGTATTGACTTGGCGAGTTGGCCGGGCATTTGTAAGACGAATGGATTCATTTTTTATTTCATCATTGATGCTACTAAAGAAATACTGCTCTTTTTCCCACCAAGCTTTGCCAAAGTTTATATGAGCAGCGATGGTGTTAAATTGAGCTTGAATATCTTTGATGGTTTCTTGAGTTGAGTTGTGATTGTGAATATTTACCAAACGATTATATTTATCAATAAGAGGAGTCAAGAGCCTCTCGGTTTCTTCATCTTTAAAATCTGTCGCACGAATTACAATAGGGCTTAGGGGCATGATGTGTGCCAGTATCAACAGTATTATTTTAAATATAGACAAGTTTTCCAGAAAAACAGTGCTATAAATGAATTTTGTGCGTATAATTACCGCATTTGCGGATTTGAAAATCATGATTAATGTTGCTGAAATACCTGTTGATTCAACCCTAGAAACCTTACTGACCCATCTTTCACACGAGGAAATGTTTAAACTTACGCATGGTGAATTATCTTTTACGATTGCTGAACTTCACGCCATCCTTGTGATGTCTGAAGGCCCTAAAAAACTAGAAATTTTATCCAATTACCATCAAGAGTTCAGCGCACTTGGCTATGACAAAGAAGATATTTTAGGGATTGTCTCCAGTAAATATCTAACAAAGGTGGCAGGGTCTTTATTGAATAATACAGGGTTTTTAATTGCTGATGGCCTGAGTCATGAATATTTAGTCACCATGGTGCAAAGACTCAAGACCATTAAAGAGCTTCAAGCCCAAATATTACAATACCAACATCTTGCTGCATCAGGGCAAAAGCGTAAATCAACCGCTGAAAAAAATAAACTTTATCAAGATGTAAAAGAACTTGGTTTTGAGCATCAAGCCATTAAACGATTCGCCAATAGGCCTCGAGCATTTGCATTGTTGGAGCTTTTAAATTCTCATACGGCTTTTTTAATTGAAAAAGGCTTGTCCTTAAATAAAATTTCTGCCTATGCTCAAACCCCTGAAGCTGAACTTTCATTGAATAATTTAATTCATCTTTTACAGCTTGAAAAATCCAGAGCTATCGGCATTGCTTTTTACGATAAATGTTTTGACTATGCAACGGGTCATGAATATTTAGCAAGGATAACGCGTCTATTGCAAAGTGCTAGTGAAGAGGATTCTAACGGCTTGACTCAAGGTTTTAATCAATTGGCGCAATACCATGATACCATCA
The DNA here is from genome assembly GCA_002403515.1 of Legionellales bacterium UBA4759. GTDB lineage: Bacteria > Pseudomonadota > Gammaproteobacteria > Legionellales > Legionellaceae > UBA2653. The sequence goes on from DHHZ01000115.1 coordinate 8,139, forward strand.
AGTGTGTGAATATCTTTTTAGCTCTTTTTGAACGGGGTTTTAACCTTAACTTTTTAAATACTTTAGTCAGTAATCGAACCAATACCATATTGATGTTGAAATTAGATGAAGATATTCATGCTTTGGAGCGTATGACTTTTTCTCGGGAAGAAATATCGCATTATTATTCTTCAGTAAAGAATGTCAAAAGCTTGTCTAAACTGTTGCTTTGCTGTGAAAAATTATGCCGATTTCGTGATGTCGAACCTCTTATAACCAAGTTAAAGCTCTTTAGAGAAGTTGAAATTAGTATTTTTAAATCCTTTTTAGACTCAATTTCCAGTCGCTCTCCAAGAAACCTGATTCAAGTGCTTGAAATTGAACAAAGAAATCCAGAAAGTTTTTTACAGAAACTATCTCAGGAAAGCAGGCAGATGGTTTTAGCCATTATTCCAAAAGTTTCAATTGCTCAAAACTCCATATTTACACCAAAGGAAACATCAAAAGATTTATCAATTGATTTTGATAGTTTTGAATTATTCGAAGGATTCCCTTTTGAGTGATAAAGCTTAAATTTTTTGATATTATCTTTCTTTTAATCTTTTGAGATGGTTTCTTGATGCGTTTTTTGGTTTTATTACTGACATTATTGATTGCAGGATGTGCCACATTGCCACCACCGCAACGTGTTGACAATGTGTGTTCGATATTTCGTCAATACCCCGATTGGTACCAAGCGGCTAAACGAACTGAACAACGTTGGGGTGTGCCTGTGCACGTGCAAATGGCCATTATTCATCAGGAATCAAAATTTCAAGCCGATGCTCGTCCTCCTTACCAGTTTTTCTTAGGCATTATTCCCATGGGACGTCCATCTTCGGCTTTTGGTTATGCGCAAGCCTTGGATACCACTTGGGATTTGTATAAACAAAGCCAAGGTCATGTTTTTTCCTCTCGTCAGAATTTTAAAGATGGTGTGGATTTCATTGGCTGGTATGCCAATAACGCGTATCAACGCGCAAATATCCCTAAAAATGATGCATATCGTTTGTATTTGGCTTATCATGAGGGAGTGACAGGTTACTTGAATAGAACCTATTTGAAAAAGCCTTGGCTAATTCGAGTTGCGCACAAGGTGTCAGCGCAATCAGCAACATATCGTACACAATTACAGCAGTGTTACATAAGATTTTAATATTTGGAGGTTTGGGTGTCTAAGATTAGATTAATGTTATTGGGTGGGCCGGGTGCTGGAAAGGGCACGCAAGCACAAGGTTTGATTGAACGTTTTAATATTCCTCAAATCTCCACAGGTGATATGTTACGAGCTGCTGTATCTCAAGGAACAGCTCTTGGACAACAAGCACAAACCTATATGAACAATGGCCAGTTGGTCCCTGATGATTTAATCATTGCCATGGTTAAAGAACGTTTAAAACAAGACGATTGTAAAAATGGCTATTTGTTAGATGGTTTCCCTCGTACTTTAGTGCAAGCTGAAGCGATGGTGAAAGCAAATATTGATTTAGATCATGTCGTTGAAATTCGTGTTGATGATAATGAAATTGTTAAAAGAGTTTGCGGTAGACGTGTACATCCAGCATCAGGTCGGGTATACCATGTTGATTTTCAAGCGCCAAAACAAGAAGGCCTAGATGATGTCACTGGTGAACCGTTAATTCAACGTGATGATGACAAAGAAGAGGTTATTCGTAAACGTTTAGCCGTTTATCATGCGCAAACAGCGCCTTTGATTGAATTTTATCAAAATGATTTTACCAAAGAGTTTCCCAGTCATCATTCGCCCAAATACCATTGGGTCAATGGCATTGGCAAAGTTGAAGATATTCAAAAAAGGATTGTTGAATTTATATTAGCAGGAAGTGAACAATGTCAAACCATGGACAAGTAGAAAGTGTTGATTTATTTCGTTTAGAAGAATTAATCAATACCCAAGAAATTATTGTTGTGGATTTTTGGGCGCCTTGGTGTGCGCCTTGTTTATCTTTTGCTGAGGTCTTTTCAAAAGTATCTCAGGAGGAAAGTGGTATTCATTTTGTTAAAATGAATATTGCAGAAGCGCCACCAGAAGTTATGGAAACCTTAGGCATCATGTCGATTCCGCATTTGATGATCTTTAAACAAGGAGTTGCTGTTTTTTCAGAAGCAGGGACGATGCCTTATGCTGTGTTGAAAGATTTAATTCAACAATCACGTGAATTACAACTCTCTTAAACACGAATGTATCGTACATACCGTCATCGTTCTTTCCGAGAAGCTCAAAGTAACTTGGAAAGATTGCATTTGGCAGTTACTTTGCAATTTCCAATGCTTGTGTATTTCTATTTAGAGAGCTTGTTAGAACAAGGGTATGATATTCATCAGTTTTTAAATATATGTTTTCAAAATTCTCAAATATTTGAAAGGCCAAATCTTTTTTTTAGTTTGCTTCACAATATCCATGAAATAATGTCTAGCATGTGTCATACTGGCCAGATGAGTGATGTCATATTGCCGTATAGGCGTTATAACAATCGGCATGAATCAAGCCTTTAAAATCCTCAAAGAAATCAGCTGCAACTTGTGTGGCCCCCATGAAAAGCATTTTGACAATGTGTTTTTTTTATACTATACAAAAGTTAGGTTTTTAACTAGCAGGTGTTATGTATGAAAACTAATTTAATATATAAGATTTTTTAATCAATTTCTATCTGATGAATATCTTCTACAAAAAGAGAACTATAATGAAAATGGATTTATTCTTTTAGAAAACCGTTTTTCTAAAGAAGAACTATCCATTTTAAATCACTGGGTTGATGAAGTTAGTAAACTAAATCTAGATGGACAAGTTTTTGAGAAGAATAGTGATAAATTAAGAACTATTAGTGGACCGCATTTAAATCATCAGGGCCTGTTCAAACTTTGTTCTTTACCCAGATTGCTTTTACCTGCAATGAATTTGCTTGGTTCTCAGGTCTATGTGCATCAATTCAAAATTAATTTTAAAAAAGCTTTTGAAGGGGATGTCTGGGAGTGGCATCAAGATTATATCTTTTGGAAAAAAGAAGATCACATGCCCAAGCCAACCGTGATGACCGCAGTTATTTTTTTAGACGATATTACAGAGTTTAATGCCCCATTATTTTTAGTGCCTGGGTCGCATAAGCTCGGAG
>DHHZ01000115.1:11650-24763 GCA_002403515.1 Legionellales bacterium UBA4759
CCGATGCTCCAGCATGGATGAGTAATTCAACAGTGAAATTTAAATATGGAGCTCCCCAAGAGCTTGTTAAACAAGTTGTAAGTAAAAATGGTATATTTTCAGCTAAGGGCAAAGCTGGAACAGTACTATTTTTTGATGGGAATTTGTTCCATGCATCTGGTGTGAATTTATCGCCTTATGATCGAAAAGTAATTTTAATTACCTACAATAGGGTTGATAATGCTTTGGAACCAAATCGAATTCCGAGGCCCGAATTCATTGCCAATAGTGATTCAACACCCTTGAATCCTTCGGATGATAAGTTATTTTAGTTGGCACAAGGCACTCTTTAACTTTCTTAACATGAGCGCCCCTTGGTTTGAAAAAAGTTTCAGTTTTCAATCTGGTCTTTGAGTTAAAAAAACGCCAGATATCTGGCGTTTAAATTATTTAAGGAACGTTTCGTTCTTTTTCACCCATGTATAACTGGCGAGGACGACCAATTTTTGAGGAACTTGAAGTCATTTCAAACCATTGCGCCATCCAGCCAGATGTTCTGGCAAGAGCAAATATCACTGTAAACATGGTGGTTGGAATGCCAACTGCACTTAAGGTAATACCTGAATAGAAATCAATATTTGGATAAAGCTTTCTTTCAACGAAATAATTATCTTCTAAGGCAATTCTTTCTAATTCCATAGCCAATTTAAATAAAGGATTGTCGTGTGCACCAACGGCATCTAATACGTCATGACAAATTTTTCTCATCACAGTGGCGCGTGGGTCATAATTTTTATAAACACGATGTCCAAAGCCCATTAAACGGAAAGGATCATTTTTATCTTTAGCTTTTTCTAAATATTCTGGAATTTTAGCAATATCACCAATTTGTTTGAGCATGTTCAGACATGCTTCATTGGCGCCACCATGTGCAGGTCCCCATAATGCAGCAATACCTGCAGCAACAGCAGCATAAGGGTCTGTGCCTGTTGAGCCTGCCAAACGTACTGTTGAAGTCGAGGCATTTTGTTCATGGTCAGCATGCAAGGTGAAAATGACATCCAATGCATGGGCTAGGGTTTGATGAGGTTTCTTACCAAAAACCATATAAAGAAAGTTTTCAGCATAACTTAATGAGGTATCTGGTTGGATAATGGTTTCACCAATACTGTGGCGATAACACATGGCTGAAAGGGTTGGAATTTTAGCAATCAATTCGATACAAGCTTTTTCTCGGTGCGCAGGGTTATTAGCATCATAATTTAAATTGTGAATAGCCGATAATGCACCCACTAAACTAATTAGCATACCCATGGGGTGCGCATTTTTAGGAAGTGTGTTCAATAGAGATAAAATAGACTCATCAACGGTTGCGTTTGCTTTGACTTTTGCTTCGAAAGCTTCTTTTTGTTTGGCATCGGGTAAGTCACCATAAACCAGGGCATAAGCAACGTCTAGAAAATGTTTTTTTTCAGCGAGTTGGTTAATGGGGTAACCACGGTGTAATAATACACCTTTTTCACCATTGATGTAGGTAATTTTGGATTCGCACGATGCTGTTGACATAAAACCTGGATCAAATGTAAATGCTCCCTGGTTCCCTAGAGTACTGATATCAATCACTTGTTTACCGAGTGTTGGGGTATAAATAGGGAGTTCAAAAGCGGGTTGATTATCCCAGCCAATATGTGCAGTTTTGTCGACCATAATATTACCTAATTTTAATCATCATTTTATTTATGATGAACTATATAGAAATGTTGGCTTGTCGTCAATTTTTTGTGGGTTTTTTATGTACATTTTTGTTGGTGATGTGTTCATGACAAGTATGGATTGTTTTTTTGTTGAAAAAATTCATTTTGTACTAGACCGTTGGAAGTTTGGAATATAGTTTTTTAAATGCTTTGGGTATGCTAGACTAAGGCAATTCAGATATCATTCAGAGCCGAAAAAAGGATATTCAATGACCACTCAAGATCACGAGATTATTCCCATCAATATTGAGCAGGAGCTAAAACAATCTTACCTCGATTACGCCATGAGCGTTATTGTAGGGCGTGCTTTACCAGATGCCCGTGATGGTTTGAAGCCTGTACACCGTCGTGTATTGTACGCGATGCAAGAGCTGGGAAATGATTACAATAAACCCTATAAAAAATCTGCTCGTGTGGTGGGGGATGTGATTGGTAAATACCATCCACATGGTGATACCGCCGTCTATGATACCATGGTCCGTATGGCACAACCTTTTTCAATGCGTTATCTATTAGTAGATGGGCAGGGTAACTTTGGTTCGGTTGATGGTGACGCGCCAGCTGCAATGCGTTACACCGAGGTCAGAATGACCCGTCTGGCTCATGCTTTAATGGCTGATTTAGAAAAAAACACTGTTGATTTTGTGCCTAACTACGATGGCACAGAACAAGCGCCAGCAGTATTACCTACCCGTATTCCCAACTTATTGGTTAATGGCTCATCAGGTATCGCAGTCGGTATGGCAACCAATATTCCGCCTCATAATTTAAATGAAGTTATTTCTGCTTGTTTAGCTTTACTTGAAAATCCCAATTTAACCATTGATGAGTTAATTCAATTTATTCCAGGCCCAGATTTTCCAACCGCGGCAATCATCAATGGCCGTGCTGGAATTTTAGAAGCCTATCGAACAGGTCGCGGACGTGTTGTTGTGCGAGCAAGAACTAGTTTTGAAACCGACGAGGACAATGGTCGAGTTTCTATTATTGTTCATGAGTTGCCTTATCAAGTGAATAAGGCGCGTTTGATTGAAAAAATCGCGGAACTGGTTCGTGAAAAACGTGTCGAAGGCATTGTAGGCTTACGTGATGAGTCCGATAAACAAGGTATGCGCGTGGTTGTTGAAATCAAACGCGGCGAATTACCCGATGTGATATTAAATAATCTATACGCACACACACAAATGCAAACTGTATTTGGTATGAATATGGTGGCATTAATCGATGGTCAGCCCGGTACTTTAAATCTTAAAGAGATGCTGGACTGTTTCTTAAAACATCGTCGTGAAGTTGTGACTCGTCGTTCTATTTTCGAACTTGAAAAAGCACGTGCACGTGCACATATTTTAGAAGGTTTAGCCGTTGCATTGGCCAATATTGATGAAATGATCGAGCTCATCAAGCAAGCCAAAAATCCCCAAGAAGCTAAACAAAACATGATGGAAAAATATTGGTCATTGAAAAACATTGGCCCTATTTTAGAAAAAGTTCGCACCAATTTACCTGCACACATGAGTGCAGAGATGAATATCGATTTAAACAAAGGTGGGTATCATTTATCTGCTGAACAAGCCCAAGCGATTTTAGATTTAAGATTACATCGTTTAACAGCGCTTGAACAAGAGAAAATCTTTGGTGAATTAGACCTTTTAGCTCAAGAAATGCAGCGTTTATTAGAAATCCTCAATTCACCTGTACGTTTACGGGAAGTGATTTCTACAGAATTAAAAGAAGCTGTTGCACAATTTGGTGATGAACGCCGTACTGAAATTATTGATAGCCAAGAAGATTTAAGTCTTGAAGATTTAATTTCTCAAGAAGATGTAGTGGTTACTTTATCACATCAAGGCTATGTAAAATATCAACCATTGGATGTTTACCAATCGCAACGCCGAGGTGGTAAAGGTAAAATGGCGGCTTCTGTGAAAGAAGAAGATTTTGTCAGTCGTTTGGTGATTGCCAATACGCACGATACTTTATTGTGTTTCTCAAATCATGGTCGTGTCTACTGGCTTAAAGTTTACCAATTGCCAGAGGCCCAGCGCACAGCGCGAGGTCGCCCAATTATTAATATTCTGCCACTCAAAGAAGGTGAGAGCATTAATGCCATGCTGCCAATTAAAAATTACGACAGCGGACAGTTTGTGGTGATGGCAACCAAAGCCGGGGTCATTAAAAAAGTAACCCTCGACGCCTTTAGTCGACCACGTCAAAGCGGTATTATCGCCATCGATCTCGATGAAGGCGACTTATTGATGGGTGTTGGATTAACCGATGGTCAAAAAGATTTAATGTTATTCTCCGATGCGGGTAAAGTCATTCGATTTGCTGAGCATTTGGTTCGTCCGATGGGTCGCTCTGCACGTGGTGTGCGTGCAATTCGTTTGGGTGAAGGTCAAACCATGATATCTCTGGTTGTAGTGACCTCCAATGATACCATTTTAACAGCAACAGAGCTTGGCTTTGGAAAACGTACCGCCATTGATGAATACCGTATCACAGGTCGTGGTGGTCAAGGTGTGATTTCTATTCAGGTCAATGAGCGAAATGGTCATGTGATTCGAGCTTTACAGGTTTCAGAACAAGATGAGGTGATGTTAATCACTGATAAAGGTACTTTGGTACGCTTCAAGGTGAAAGAATTGTCTGTCATTGGCCGTAATACCCAAGGTGTGCGCTTAATTTCCCTTGCACCTGGTGAAAAAGTTGTGGGTATGCAGCGAATTGAAGAAATTCAAGAAGAAGGTGAAGAACTTGAATCTGACCTTGAGTCAAGCGATGAAGCTTAGAGGGTATTATTTTGGTGCAGGGCCCGCCATGTTGCCAGAGGAAATCCTGTTGCAAGCGCAACAGGATTTAATCAACTGGCAGGGCTCGGGTGTTTCAATCCTAGAAGTAGGGCACCGCACTGAAGCTTTTATGGCACTACTCTCTGAAACAGAATTGTTAGTTCGAAAAATCTTAAATGTGCCAGAAAATTACTCTGTTTTGTTTTTAGGTGGCTCGGCACGTTTACAATTTGGCGCTATTCCTGCAAATATTCTGCAATCAGGCGAAAAAGCAGCGCATATTATTACTGGAACTTGGTCTGAGCTTGCTTGTCAAGAAGCAAAAAAACTCTTCCCTGAGTCTACTTATGGTGTGGGTTCATCTGAGTCTTGTCATTTTACGGATATTCCCGATAACTTTGAGAATTTACAAAAAAATACCAAATATTTGTATTTTTGCCCCAATGAAACCATCCATGGTGTGCGATTTTACCCACCACCTATGATGAATGAAATACCATGGGTCGCAGACATGACTTCTTGCTTGTTTAGTGAACCCATCGATGTCTCTCAATATGGTTTAATTTTTGCAGGGGCTCAAAAAAACATTGCCAATGCAGGCATGACTTTGGTGATTGTAAGCAATGATTGGTTGGAGCAGGCTCCAAACCATACAATTCCGACTATGATTGATTTCAGAACCCATGCCAAAAATAAATCGCTTTATGCAACACCACCGACTTTTAATTGTTATCTTGCCAATCTCATGATGAAGTGGATTTTAAAACAAGGCGGGCTTGAGGCACTTCACGGAGTTAATCAACAAAAAGCCAAAAACCTATATCAATTTCTTGAAAAATCCAACGCTTATCATGCACTGGTAGCACCACGCGCGCGTTCACTGATGAATGTTTGTTTCTCATCTGGTGATAGTAAAAAAGATGAATTACTCATTCAAAAAGCTGAAGAATCTGGATTGTATGGATTAAAAGGGCATCGCGTGTTAGGTGGTCTTAGAGCAAGTCTTTACAATGCCATGTCTCTAGAAGGGGTGGAGAGACTCATTGATTTTCTAATTCAAGAAGAGAAAATATAGGCCTATTTGTAAAAAAACAGATCTTTGTGTTATAATGATACACATCAATTCATAGGTATATGATGATGACCCCTGATCTGATATTGTATCGTTATTTGGTCACTCGAAATTTTTGTCGGGTATTAAAGTCTCCGGCATTGATTCTTTTTGCTCTCAAGAGTTATCAGCAAATTGAACGCGTAGAACTTTCAGAAGATAATCCTGCAAAAACCCTAAAAAACTTGCAAAGCATGTTTGCCAATAGCTCCGTGAAAACCACTCGAGATTCTGGAAAGTATATTGATACAAACTCAATAACTGACATGCCGGAATATAAAAAGGCATACTTTGATGCGATTGCATTTTATTTATGTGACAAGGTCATGACTAGCCGCCTTATCAACCCAGACTTTTCAGAAGCTGAAATTTATGAGTTTCAAGACTTGAATCAATTTTTATTGAAAGAACTTCAAATTTTGCTTCGCAAGGAAGTATTAAAAATTCAAGACAAAACAGATTTTCGTTTTGATGAATCCGTGCCAGTGGATTACAAAAAAGAAAAGGATATATTTGAGAGTCAATATTTCAAATTATCTGTCCTTGAAACCATATACATTTATATCTTGAAATTTATTCATTATGTCAGTTCTTGTTGTCGCCAAAGTAATAATAAAGTAAGCCCTACTATGTAATCAATATCTGCACAGGAGCAGATATTGATTGATTTGAAACTATTGATCAACTTTATAAGATAATTGAATGAAAAACTCATTCGCTTGAACCGTTCCAGTCCAATTGGGCGCAGTATCTGTTGTATTGATAATATAAGAGTTTCCAGAAAATCTGCCGCCATTATAGTAGCGATATCCCGCTCCAAGATTAAAATTTGATTCATTATAAAAATTTACGCCCGCACTCAATTGCCAAGCAAGACTTGTCACAAGATTTGTGGCTTCGATAGCTTTAACCATGCCAGTCGATAAAATTGAGTGAAAGTTATAGACAGTATTTAATCCAACGCCTAGACCACCACCAATAAATGGTTGAATAAATAAGCCTCTTATTAACTCTAAATTAAGGGTATTAGAATAGCTTCCACCATGCAAATAGGCATTCCACATTATAGAGTTACTTTGAACATCAAAATATCGAGTTTTATTGCCATTAAAAAATATAGTATTAACAGCAGTTGAGGTTTGATATTTGCTGTAATGATAAGAAGGTCGATAGATAAATTCAAAATCTGAACTGATGATTTTAGATAAATTATAACCTAGAGCTGCAGAATAAATAGCAGATTGGCCGATATTGCCATTGTAGCCTTGGGGAGATGCATCCCAATAAACAGGATTAGGATTATCAATGCCAGCAGACATGGAATAACTTCCGCCACTACCGAGTTTAAAATAAAGTGAGGTATTAAATTGGTCAGTATTAGCCATAGTGCCAGCAAAAATACTAGAAGTACCAAAGCACAATAACTTTATTGTATTTTTTATAGAAATCATAGTTTCATCCTTGATATACATCATTGTTGATTTGCCATATAATAGAAGTTTTTTGGGTAGTTGGCAAAATGAACGAAAATCAGCATATTCCTGTGATTACAATTGATGGACCTGGTGGAACAGGTAAAGGCACGCTTTGTCATGCCTTAGCCCGTGAATTGGGATGGCATTGCCTAGACAGTGGCGCGATATACCGAGCATTTGCAATTGCCGCACTGCAAGCTAACTTAAAACCAACACAATTGCCCGAGTTGATTGAATTAGCCACCCATTTAGATTTGTTTTTTGATACAACCTCAGAACATGGTCATATTGTTTATTTAAATAAGAAAAATGTCAGTGAAGAAATTCGCTCTGAGGCCTGTGGTCAATTGGCTTCACAGTATGCCGTTATTCCAGAGGTGCGAGCGGCTTTATTAGAGAGACAACGTCGCTTTGCCAAATCACCTGGATTAGTGACCGATGGTCGCGATATGGGCACAGTGGTATTCCCTGACGCAACACTCAAGATATTTTTAAGTGCTTCTGTTGAAGAAAGGGCACAACGACGATGGCTTCAGTTGCAGTCGCAAGGGAATAATGTTACTCTTGAACAAGTTGTAGATGAATTGTCTAAACGTGATGAACGAGATAAAAATCGCAGCATCGCGCCGTTGCAACCTGCAAAAGATGCAATTTTAGTGGATACTACAGCAAAAAGTATTGGCCAAGTGTTAGAATATGTTCTACAATTAGCCAAGAATCGAATCCTTTGATTCTAATAATGGGGGAAAACGCACGCCTTGTGTGTTTTCGTGTTTATTTATTTTGAGTTTAACAACATGTCTAAAAGCTTTAAAGAATTATTTGAGCAAAGTTTCTCCGGAACCCAATTTTACCCAGGCGCAATCATCCCTGCAAAAGTTATCCAAATCGATGAAGATTATGTAACTTTAAATGCTGGTTTGAAATCTGAAGGTATCGTCGCTATTGAAGAATTCCAAGATAAAAATGGTGAATTAGAAATCAATATCGGTGATGTCGTTGAAGTTGCCTTAGATGCATTAGAAGATGGAAATGGCGAAACCTTACTATCTCGTGAAAAGGCAAAACGTCAGGAATCTTGGCGTAAATTATTGAAATGCCATGAAAACAATGAAACCGTTATTGGTTTAATTTCTGGTAAAGTTAAAGGTGGTTTCACCGTTGAAATCGGAACAATCCGTGCATTCTTGCCAGGTTCTTTAGTTGACGTGCGACCAGTGCGTGACCCATCTTACCTTGAAGGTAAAGAATTAGAATTCAAAGTTATCAAGATGGATGCTAAACGCAACAATATCGTTGTTTCACGTCGTGCTGTTGTTGAAGAAGAAAACAGCGCAGATCGCGTTGCATTATTAGAGTCTTTACATGAAGGCCAAGAATTAGTGGGCGTCGTTAAAAACTTAACCGATTATGGCGCGTTCATTGATTTAGGTGGTATTGATGGTTTATTACACATCACCGATATTTCTTGGAAACGTGTTAAACACCCAAGCGAATTATTGTCTGTAGGACAAGAAATTAAAGTTAAAGTATTAAGCTTCGATAGCGAAAGAAACCGTGTTTCTTTAGGTATGAAACAATTGGGCAATGATCCATGGGTTGATTTAGTTGACAGATACCCAGTTGGTCATCGTTTAAGCGGTAAAGTGACCAACATCACTGATTACGGCTGTTTCGTTGAAATCGAAGAAGGCGTTGAAGGTTTAGTTCACATGTCTGAAATGGACTGGACTAACAAAAACATTCATCCAAGCAAAGTTGTTAGTTTAGGTGATGTTGTTGACGTTATGATCTTAGAAATTGATGCTGATCGTCGTCGTATCTCTTTAGGCATGAAACAATGCGTGGTTAATCCATGGCAGCATTTTGCTCAAGAACATGCTAAAGGTGAAAAAGTTAGCGGTAAAATCCGTTCAATCACCGACTTCGGTATCTTCATTGGTTTAGATGGCGAGATCGACGGTTTAGTACACTTGTCTGATATTTCTTGGTCTGTTCCAGGAGAAGAAGCAGTTAAACAATTCAAGAAAGGTCAAGAAGTTGAAGCTGTAATTTTAGCAATCGACGCTGACCGTGAAAGAATTTCTTTAGGTATCAAGCAATTAGAAGGCGATGTATTCACCAACTTTGTTGAACAACACGCTAAAGGCACCATCATTACTGGTAAAGTCATTGCTGTTGAACCTAAATTAGTAACTGTTGAATTGGCTCAAGATATTCTAGGAACTATTCGTTCTACAGAATTGTCTGATGAGAAAGTAGAAGATGCGAACAACATCGTTAAAATTGGTGATGACGTAACTGCAAAAATCACCAACATTGACCGTAAATCGCGTTCTGTTACTTTGTCTGTTAAAGCCAAAGATGCTCAAGAGCAAGCTGAAGTGATTAAAAAGTACGGCCGTACCAACGAAGCCGCTACAACTTTAGGTGATTTATTCAAAGAAAAAATCGCTTCTAAAGACAACGAACAATAATCCTTTGGTTGTTGTACAAAAAAACCCGCTTCGGCGGGTTTTTTTTATGGCCATAGTTTAGTTTTTATCTGCATTACACTTGGATTCACATTTGATTTTTTTGATTAAGGCTTGATCTAAAGCTTTACTAATACAAATTTGTTTTGCTAAACGAGGTTTGTTTTTGTTGATAAGATTTTTAGACTCTTGGCATTTTTCCATCTTCTCCGATAGATATACATTATACCTATGTCGACATTCTTTAAAACAATTGTCAGCGAAGGTTTGATAGTTAAATAAAAGCAATAAGGCGCCAATATAAGTTTTCATCGCTTCATCCTCAATATTCCGTTAATGTAATTATAGATTAAATTTAAAGGAAAAAATAATTGATTGCGATAAAGCGTATGCTGAATACTTGTTCGTGTCTTCCATACTGATGAATTAAAGCTTGCAAGTTCACATGACTCAATTCACAATATAAAAAATTACCTAAAAATTTGAAGAAACATTATGCGTCTTATTCTATTGTTTTTTTATTTAATTATTATTATTGTATCGCTGGCCTTTGCAGCGTTGAATTCAAATTTAGTAGATTTAAATTTATATTGGCAACATTTTAAATTGCCCTTGGCATTTGTCATGATTAGTTGTATTGGTTTGGGATTGGTGTTGGGCTTTTTAGTACTCATCGGGAAATATTGGCAATTACGTTGTCAATTTTATCGAGCCAAACATCAATTGGCCTTGATGGAAAAGGAAATCAAAAATTTGCGTGCTATACCTATTCAGGATTCACATTAATATGAAGAGATTGTTACCATGATTGTTCTTTGGCCTTTTTTATTGCCAGCGGCTGCTTGGTCTGGTTGGTGGGTTTCACAAAAACATAAAGAAAAAAAAGATTTTCATCAAGGCCAACATATCACCCGTGAGTATGTCTTGGGTTTAAATTATCTCTTGAATGAGCAACCCGATAAGGCCGTAGATATCTTTATTAAGCTTTTAGAAGTTGATGATGACACTGTAGAAACACATTTGGCCTTAGGTAGTTTATTCCGTCGTCGAGGCGAAGTAGATAGAGCCATTCGTATTCATCAAAATGTCATCGCCAGGCCACAACTAAACATTGCTCAACGCAAGGAAGCCCTTTATGCATTGGGTCAAGATTATCTCAGTGCAGGTTTATTCGATAGAGCAGAGAAAGTATTTTTAGAAGTTGTGGAGCTCGGTGGAAATCAAGAAAAACAAAGTCTTCATGGTTTGTTAAATATTTATCAACAAGAAAAAGCTTGGGATAAAGCGCTGACTGTTGTGCAAAAATTAGATTTGGTCAATGGTCAAAACCATTATCTGGTTGCCGCACACTATTTTTGTGAAATCACAGAGCAAGCCATTAAACTCAAGCAATATGAAAAGGCTTATCAATCTATTCGTCAGGCGTTGCAAATGGACAGTAAATCGGTGAGAGCCAATTTATTATTTGCAGAATTAGAAATGCAAAACACCCGTTATCGCTCAGCAATTCGTGCTTTGAAACAAATCCCCAAGATTGATGCTGATTTTACCCAAGAGATAATAGAGCCATTGGTTAGCGCTTATGACAAAATGGGGGATTTGGAAGAGTGTATCGATTATTTGCATGATATCATTGTAGATCATCCCCGCACATCGGCTATTTTTGTCATCGCTGAACAATTAAAAGAGCAAAGAAGCATCGATGATGCCATTGACTTTGTCTCGACGCAATTGTCTAGACACCCATCTATTCGAGGTTTAAATAAATTAATTTCTTGGCATTTGGAGTCGGCCCACGGCAAAGTTAAACAACAATTACAAATGCTTTATGCCATAACCACGCGCTTTCTAGAAAAAAAACCGATTTATCGTTGTGAGCACTGTGGTTTTTCAGGAAAATTATTGCATTGGAACTGTCCAAGTTGTAAACAATGGGGTAGAATTAAGCCTATTAATGGTTTAGAGGGCGCTTGATGTTGGTTTTATCTGATCCTTGCTTAAGAATGCCAGAGCTTACAAAGTCGTATGTATGGAGTTATAACGCCCATTTGGGATTGTTGAGTGTTTATCCAAAATTAAATACCTTAACAAAACCTGCTCAAAAACTTTGGGAGGCTTTTTTAAAGACGCATGATAACCGCTTGGATAATGAAGCCAATACGTTTATTTATCATCCTGACAGTATTGTGGGGCTTATCAATTGTTTGCGACCTAAATTAACTTGGTTATGTCTAGATGTTGCTTTAATCAACACGATTCAAGGGCAAGATGTCTATACTTCGCCAACACCTGAGCATTGGTTGGCGCACCCTTTAAGTAAAAAACATGTTTGGCTATTATGGCAAAAAATATTCGACAAACTGGCTTGAGCTTATTAGAGTGTGTGCTTGCTCTTTTTTTATTACAAGTTTTAATTTTTTCTTCTTGGCCGACGTTTCAAACTTTTTTTCGAGATAAAATCGCCCACAGTGTCCTCTTGGATTTGAAAGAAAGTATTGAATGGTCGAGGTGGCAAGCAACAATTCGAAATGAAATTATTTTTCTTGAAATGCATGAGAATGGTTGGCAGATTTACTCTTCTAAAACCTTATTGCGTGATGAGAAGCCTTATTTGGGTTTTCATGAAAAAATATTTTGGCATGGTTTTTCTAATGCCACGCGGTTTATATTTTATCCGGATATCTATCAAAATCACTTGAATGGTTATTTTCAAATTGGTTCATATCGATTATGGGTTAATCGTTTAGGACATATGCGAGAAAGTTATGGATTATGATGTTTTAAATGCTTGTAGTCCATATTCATCTCAGGTGCTGCCATTTTGCATTCGGGATTTACTGAATCGAATTTTTGATAGACGTTCTACCACCGCAAGAATTCGAAAAATGCGTGGTTTTCATTTAGAGGTCTTAAAAAAAACACCTTTTCGAGATGTTGCAATTTACAATGGCAATAACTTGTTTATGTATGCACGAACGATTGCGCCAAAGATGACTCAAGAGGCATTAAAAGGCATTTATCATTTTGAAAGGCCTTCACCCATTGGTGATTTTCTATTTCATTCGCCAGCGGTTAAAAGGGGGCCTGTTGACTTACAACTACAATGGCATACGCCAGACTGGTTAAGTGATTATGAAACTCAAACCAGATTGTATTGGGTAAGACAGACCCATTGGTATTACCAAAAGGTCTATCTGATAGAATTGATAGAGGTTTTTGTTTAAGGTTTTGTCTGATTTAGGATGTTTTGGATAACTAAATCAGTACCAGATTCATCGACTGCTTCTCTTCTTTCAAATAACCCAATTCGATGAGATTTTTTACTGTCGGTGTTAGCATCTTCAGCAATCGCATGTTTAAGCTCATCGATGGTAAATGTATCTGAACCCGGGTTATTTTGAATATGCTGTCGTAAAGCTTGGATGGTTTTGCTTTCATGAGTACCCCAAGACAATATATACAAAATCCAACCGGTCCAACTGTTTGGGCGATATTGATTGAGAATGTTGTTTAGTACCGAAGCATCGATTT
>DHHZ01000115.1:25114-26852 GCA_002403515.1 Legionellales bacterium UBA4759
TTTAAGAAAGCTTTAACTTTGGGATCTATAGATTCATCTGCTAAAGTCTCTTGGTAGCAGCTCATTATTAATTCAGCCACTTCATCTTTGCGTTGGGGATATTTTTTCAGAGTTTCATTGACAGATGCATCTAACCTTTGATGATAAGTTCTTTTAATTTGATCGGGTGTTAATAAATCTTCGGCAAATTGAAGAGTTAATACAAATCCTTCATATTGTCCACGAATGGTTTCTAAGCATTGTGCAAAACCATCTTCCGGGGCTGGTTTAGAGCCTGCAGATGAACTCTGTGCTTCATGACCCTTAAAAGCTTGAATGATTTCATCTAATTTTTGAGCTTCTTTTTCTTTAAGGCCTGCATCTTGCAATTGTTGAATAACAGCATCACACACATCAGCATCACAATTTGCTAATATTTTTTCAACAACGATAAAGATAGCAGCTTTCATGGTATAGCCATGTGCTTCAAATTCAGCTTTTGTTTTCAATAAAGTATCTATAAGCGCTTGGGCAAAACCTTGTTTTTTTAAAACATCATGAGCGTTGCGTTGGTCAAAAAAATATGTAATGGCCTCTTCACTATTTAATGCACAAGCATCTAATAGCATTTTTGCAGTAGGTGGTCTTCCCTTAGCTAAGGCATCTTGCATTCTTCTCAATTGAAAAGCTCGTTTTAAACAAATCCAGTGAAAAAATTCTTTTTCATTTTGGAGAGAATCTAAATATTTCTCTTCTTCCGCATATTCAGCTAATTCCTTCAAAAGGGCTTTTGCTGTTGCAGGGGAGTTAGAAGTAATAGCCTCTTGTAATAATTGATGAAGGATTCTGTCTCGGTTTAAATCAGGTAAAGATAGCAGTTTATCTAAATTTTCGGGGTTATTTTTTTTGATTAATTGATGGTTATAATAAGCGAATTTCATTTGATTAATTTGTTGTGGCGAGAGCGCAATTTTTCCACTGATTTGCCAATAATTTGTTGTCTCACGAATTAAACCTAAAAAAACATCATCAGATTGTTTTAATAATTCATCAATCTGAGATGCGACAAATTGCTCAATGGTATCTCCATCAAGATTCGTATTATATTGTCGAAACATAGCAACAAAATTCATGCTCAAGAATAATGCTGGCAGTGATAATTCATACAAACTAAGGGAATATTGATCGTCTTTACGACCTGCAACACTCGCTTGGACTTTAAAATTATTATCCCAAAACTCATAAATCAAGGATCCATTGGGGTTCGTGACTTGAGTTGTTTCCTTGCCGTTATCTTGCCACCAACAATCTTCTGTAAAGCGCAAAGATGTAAAATGTCCTGCACGATTATTTTGGCCTCTTCGACAGATGTATATAGATTCTTTGTTAAGTTTTTGAAAAAACTTTTGAAGTTCCGGGATTTTATCCATTGACAAGTCATAAGAGGTTAAATTACGGATGGGTGAAAGATTTGCAATTTGTCCGAAGCCAATTTGAAAGTCGTTTTGAGCATCTCCATGTATATTGAATTTCACATCAATACCTGGAAAATATTTTTTCAAGGCATGTTGCATAGCAACTTCTAAACAACAATTATTTAATTTAGGGAAAGGCATAGGATAACTTATGAATAATAAGAATATGTATATTATATGACATTCTACCCGTAATGTAAAATAAATTATCTAATTGGTTTATTTTCTTTTATTGTTGGCGTTTATATTGATGATAATTTTAAATGATATAGGTGCGGATTTTT
>DHHZ01000111.1 GCA_002403515.1 Legionellales bacterium UBA4759
AACTGCAGCTAATGGTAAAATATAACCCAAGGTCATCCCCAGGGTGGAACCCAAAACAGTTGATGTAGCTTGTGCAATGCCGATTGCTAGATTATGAAAAACAGATGGGGCAATTAGAAAAATAGTACCATAAATACCTAAACCTGCTGCCGCTCCATACATCGCAGGCTTATTAGATGAGCTTTTATCAAAAAACATCTTTGCCATAATACGACCTCCTCTTCGATTAATTTTCATTAAATAACTTATCATAACTGTATGATATGGCAATAATTTTTATATAAACAATTCTATTTTATTTAATATTAATCTTTTTGAATTATATTTGAATGATGAAACAAATTACTGAATTGCTTAAAAATTTCATTGTAGTAAAATTCAAGCATTCTTATGAATTTAAAAAAATAATAATATAATGCACCTTATTTTAATTGCGGGTGGCTCAGGATCAGGCAAGTCTACCTTGGCCAATAAATTATTTCTAAATATGAAAAATCAGCATTTTTCTGTGTGTTTTATTTCAATGGATGATTATTATTTAGAAGTACCTGATGATGTCACTGATATTAATCATTTTCGTCAAACTGAAAATTTTGATCAAATTGAAAAGTATGATTTAAGATTACTCACAGACCATCTTGAATTATTAAACCAAGGTCTTTCAGTAGAGAAACCAATTTTTGATTTTCCAACCAATAAAAGACTCACATCTGAAATTATCAATCCTTGTGATTTTTTGATTATTGAGGGATTGTTTGCTTTAAGCTATGGAAAAATGTTATCAAATTCTTTTAAAAAAACGACCGTTTATGTTGGAAAAACTTCTTATTTAGATTTAATAAATACTCGAATCAAAAGAGATGGAGAGGAAAGGGCTCTAAGTCCTGAACATGTGATGTTGAAAGAACGTAGAACAGTAGGAGCCGCATTCTTTTTTGAAATATGCAAAAGCAAGAGCGGGGTTGATTTCGATATTAGTAATGATTACTTCTTGGAAGGAGAGATTCATCCTTTGGATATTGCGGTCAATGATATTATAAGCAGCTTAGATGAAAGAACGCCTGCTTTTAAAAGATAAATGCAGACTTTATTTTTTTATTCATGAAATTGATGTTTAAAACAATAAATCATATAATCCTAAAATTCAAAATTACTGCAGAAAAAAAATGCATAAATCTGTAAAATTAATCACTTCATTTGCTTTCATGATTGGGCCAGTCTTCGCAAATGAACAGGCTCTAATTCAATGTCCAACAACTATAGAATGCTCTGAAAATTCTATTCAATCTTGCCAGCTTTCAAATAATCCCTATGGTCTATGGAGTTATCCTAACGCAGGAGGCCGAGTTACAAAGGGCACGCATTTCTTAAGAGAGGTTGAATATTATAGCGAAACAAATCAGATATTTTGTAACTATTATGCTAATAGAAGGCAAATTAGCCCGATAGTTGTTACTCAGATAAACCGCCAAAACATATTATTTCAACCATTTATCAATGAATTGACCACATGGGAGCAAATAAATTCCTCAATAGTCGACTGTGTTTCTTCTAACCCCGAGAATTGTTCTTTAGAAGAGAAACCTGAAATTTTACTTGTCAGTCATAGTTATTTAAAGTTTTATTATTCCAATCCCAATTCAGATGGGGTACATAATTACAAAATTTTTGAAAGACTATCCTATGAGAATCTTATTGAAATTTGTAATGCAACAAATCACTGTATGATAAATATTGGTTTTTGTGATCACTTTGGATTTATTTGTGAACCTTATGGTGATGTTGATTTAGATATATCATTCCCTCAAATTGTTAGAATCAATGAAATCCACAACGATGAAAAAAGACAGGGGGCTTGTCATCTTCAGCAAAAAGAACCATTTAATAGTATTGATTGCGTAAACTAATCTAGTATTAATTTTTAACAAAAAAACAAAAACAAACACAACCATGGTTGATGGCACAGGTCTTATTGTGCTAAAATAGCCCACAAAGTTCAAATTGAATCAATTGATTCATTGATGACAGGTTGAAGAGGGCATAATAGTGGAAGAAGATAAAGCTATCAAATTTAAGGCAAACAAAGCATTTTTTTTGAGTATTGCAAGGGGTGATGTTTTAGACGTCGAATTTGCTATTGAACACGATGAACATGTTGATTTGAATAAAGTTTATGAACAAGTTACAAAATCAAATAAAGACGAAACTATTGTTGAATTTGTCACCCCCTTAAAGAAAGCCATCCAATATGAAGATGCTGTAATTTGTAGAATTTTGATTAATGCAGGCGCTAGTGTTTCAAAAACTAAAAAATACCTCAATCATTCCCAGATTGGCTATCTTGACGCGATTTTATCTGAAATGCTCATTTGTGAATTGTCTAAACCTTATGTCAATATTCGATTGGTCATCAAATTACTAGAAGATGGGGCAAGTCTACTTTATCCCAAAAATCCATTGATGAGTTTCATTAAAAACGCCCATTTAACTGATAGAGTTTGTTTAGAAATTTTAGAAAAAATATTGAAATTTAAGTATTTAGAGGCAGAAATTTTAGAACAATTGAAAAGAGAGTCCAAGTGGGTTGCTTTGATGTCGAATTTTTTATTCCAAAGAGTGTACCAATCCACAAAAACCACAGATCTTCAAATTTTATTAGATTATGGTGCTCGTTTTGATTATCAAATGCCCTATGAGAGTTCGGAGCTATTTTTATTAGATGAAGAAATTCATAAAACTGAAACGGCCTTCGAAAAAGCAAATCGTATGCATCTACATACAATTTTAGATTTATTTGAAAATGCTCGTGAGAAGAATACTTTAGAAACTATCGCTGTCAAAAATATTGGATGATTAAGTATAGGATAATGAGTTGTGCTATCATTACACAATAAGCATTTAAAAATATTATATTTTGAATGTAATGGAGGATATGATGGAACAACCCCAAATTATTGCAATTACAGGTGCCTCTTCAGGGATTGGAGAGGGATTGGCCCGCATATTTTCTCAAAATAATTTTATAGTTATTTTGATGTCTCGAAACCTTCAAGCCATGAAAAAATTACAATTAAAAAATAGTTATTGTTATCAGTTAGATGTAACTAATTTTCAAAGTATTCAAGAGTGTGTTTTGGATATTGAAAAAAAAATCGGTCCAGTAGATTTTTGGGTAAATAATGCTGGGGTTTGTTATGAGGGTGAGTTTTGTGAGATATCTACAGAAAAAAATCATGAAATGATTGATGTTAATCTCAAAGGTGTGATTCATTGTACAGAGGCAATATTGCCTTTCATGCAAAAAAGAAAATCCGGAATGATTATTAATATTAGCTCTGTTGCAGGCCGTGCTTCACGCGCAAATTTAAGCGTCTATGCCGCTACAAAAGCTGCAATAATAAGTTTAAGTGAGTCTTTACGAGTTGCAAATGCTAGACATGGAGTTCGCATATGTAATGTTTCCCCTGGAATCATAGAAACGCCCATGTTAAATCATCTTTCTTTGCGGAGTAATCCAGCACTTTCTGTTGAAAGCTTTGCTAAAACTATTTTATGGATAACGCAACAACCTAAGGAAGTATGTATTCGTGATATTGTTATTGCACCAACTAGCTATGAAGCTTAAATAAAAACATATTCTATTAATCTGAACGTCTTGGTCGGGTAGGCAACGGGACAACTGGGTTATCAGCAGATGGATTCTGTTCAGTTGCAACAAAAAATTTCCCTTTGAAACTTGTATAGGTTTTTTTGAACTCATCTTCCATTTCCATTTTTCTAAAACCAATTAAACTCATGAATTTTTGCCAAGATTGTTTGATTTGTGTAATTGTAGAGTTTTCTAAAAGAGAAAGTTTTGGAACTCTATTCACTTCTTGGGCAATTCGAGTGATAGCCTCAGAGTAATTTGATGATGTTTCAGGTTTTTTCAGTTCTAAAACCATGACATTTTTTAGTTTTTGAATAACTCTATATCTGGAATCATCTTTTGGTAAAAGTGATTGTAATTTTAAAAGCTCAGAATATGCCTCTGTCATTTTTCCAAGAGCAGCAAATTCGGGCACATCTTTCTGAGACTGTTGATTTATAAGCGTTTGAAGTTCATTTGCATCGGATATTTTTTGAAAAGCATCATGGATTTTTTTCTGAGATTGACTCAAACGTTTCTCATATTCAATGACAAAGGGATTCGTTTCGGTGAAATAACTATTGATGACTATATTTTGAAGCACTTCTTGAAAACGAACGAGCGATGAATTGTAAAAATTTACAGTCTCCATTAATTGATGCTCAGGCGCTTCTGCAGAATCTAATCTGCTGAAAGTATCTCGGAGTAACTCCATCAATTCTAATTTTTCATTATTTTTTATCGCCTGCGCCAATTGTACCAAAAAAGAAGGGTAGGTGCTTTGCGCTTTTAATCTATCAATGAGTCCTTGGGTTAATAACCCAGTCATTTCTGATGCATAAGAGCCCAGTAAATCTTTGTATTCCAAATAAAATTGTTGGTTTATAAATACTTCTAGCATTTTTTCTGCCTTATGATTAAACATATCACGCGATAAATATTCGAACTGTTCTTGCCATCTTTGCCGAATATCTTCTTTATTTCTATCTAAGAATTCTGAAATTTGAGATTTTAATCCAGTAATTTCTCTTTGAGCATCTATAAAATGTTTTGGTTTACTTAGGTTTTTGAGATAATTGGGATCTTTGAATTTAGGATTCACTTGAATTAAAAATGGTAAAAGTTCGTTATAAATTCTCGTAAATGTTTCTTTAGACGCTGGAATATCCGTAAATTCTAGTCTCTCTAGTGCATCTAAGCCCTCAATTAATCGAGAGTTTTTATCTAGTAGCTTATTTTCTTCATTTTCTAAGAGATTCATCAGTTGCTCTGTATCGGGTTGTGGGAAAAGCGATAACAAATCATTTTGTTGATAAGGAATTTTTGAATGTTGATACAACGACTTCATTAAAAATATCAAGGAATCAGTAATTTTTTGACTGAATCGAAATTTTTTTTCTAAGCTACCTGGCTTCATACCCATTCTAAACTCTGTCAGTGTTTTAAGGTCAAGAACCTCTTTTTGTAAATTTTGATGAATGAGCTCAATTCGTTCTTGAATATAAACTAAATTTTCTCTCGACAAAGCACCTAAACTATTAATCTGATTAAGAATATCAGCAATAGTTTTTGAAAATGCTTGCTTTGGTTTGTGCTCATCTGAAGGAGTTTCTCTTCCAAGAAAAGTATTCTTAATGTCTTCGATTAATGCATCGATGCTTTGATTTGCAATTTCATTAGCAGCAGAATCACTTTCTCTATCGGCAAATGTAGTCGTTAAAATTGTGGATTGCCTATGCAGTCTTTGAAGCGAATGCGCAAATGGAACTTCTTCATGTCTGGGTAAATTTTCAATGACCGGAGCAGGTCTTTGCTCTAATTCAGGGGATGTCCCAGCCCCTGCACCCATTAAAGTAGATACCAATGTCAATTCTCTCATGGGCTCTAGTCGCTCTATTAAATCCATCATAAGACCGCGAATAATTGGGTCATTCGATAAAGCTTGTAGCTCTCCATAGGCCCACAAACCCTTGGTTAAAGTGGGATATAAAGTTCCTATCAAATACTGAACTTTTTCTCTTTCTTGGCCTGAAAGTCCTGACACCAAATCAGCAACCTTTGAAAGCATGGGATCATGTTGATGCCAATCTGGATTTTCTAAGTCGCTCAAACAATCTTTTAAATAAAAATGAGCTTTTAAGAGGCGGTGGTAAATTTTGGCTTGTTCTGTGTGTAGAACAAGATTTGGATTAAAATCTTTAATTATTTTTCGTACATCTTTCTCTGGCGTAATTTGAATACCCAATTCTTGTAAAACTTGTGGTCTTAAAATCTCATTGAAGTACGTAATCATGAACTCCATTGATAGACCGACATCTTTTGACATTTTGAGTTGTTTTATGCGACCAAAAAGATCTTGGTATTGGAGCATGTCTCCTTTTATTTCTAAGGGTTGAGACATTAATTTTGAAAAAAATTCATCCAACTTACCATGAGCCGCCGCATCAAGTTCTCTTGGAATATGGGGCGGTTCATATTGTGCGATAAGATTATTTCTGTGAAACTCTTCTTCGGCTTTTGCATGGGATAATTCCATAAAGACTTTATCCTCTACCGCTAAAACCTCTTCTTTAGGAAACGCATCAGAGCCGTTCAATGCCGCACAGATTTTTACATCCAATTGAGGATGAATTGAAACCAAATAGGGTTGCAGCAATTTATAATTATTTATCAATTGTCCTTTATCGGTCCCAGACAATATGCCAGATGACAAATCTCTAACAGTATTAAAAAATGTTCTGGCGTTTGACTCAATAATTTTAATTTTTTCCAACTCAATTAAATAATCCATTAATCTTTCTTGACGCAACCTTGTCATCTGGTCTTCATAGCGTTGCGCGGGACTTTGTTCTTCAGTTTGTTGGGGTGGGCTTTGAAAGAGGTATAAATTGATGGTGGGTAATCTACTGGATATAAAATTAATGCCAGTATTTATGAATTGAATCTTGGGATAAATTTTTTGTTGGTAATATATGGTTGCTAATTTCATATTTTTTAAAGTTTCTAATTTTTCTTTAAAAAACGCAATTTGCGCACTAGTTTGTTCTCTAAATTGATTGGCCAAACTATTTCTTGGCAATCCAAGACGTTCTTCTGTCTCTTCAAGTTGACTATGGAGCTTTGGGAGTATTTCAAATTCAATTTGACGAATATTTTCTAATCCTCTTCGATATAGCTCATCTGAGAAATTTTTGAAATCTTCATAAATGTCTATCGTATCACTTAACAAAAGAGCAATTGTTTGGGTCAAATGTTGCAAATATGCAAATTTTTCACTGGCTGAGCTTTCAACAACAGCTGTCGATAAATGTTGTAATTGCTCGGTATATTGTGTTTCTCTTTCTACTAAAGAACGAAGTTTAGTAACGGACTCCAGTTCAATAGGCTTATTTTCTAGCTTTGCAGTAAGTTCTTGAAGAATATAAGGAGAAATAACTATTGTTCGACTAAGTATTTGTATACCAGTCATTTCTCCCTGATACAATCCTCTAAAGGGGCCAACTATCTCTTGGGCTTGACGAGTAAGACCTTCACTTTTATGGTAAAGCATATCAGCCGCTTGGTAAATTTTCCCCATAACGGGTCTCAAATAATCCTCTACATCGATAATTGACCGACTTAGATTTTTGACTGATTGTTCTAGTGCAGGAATTTTACTTAAAATTTCTAATAATTTGGTTGGTGTTTGTGTTGATAATAGGGACTCTTCATCTATATTATCAATCAATTGAAATGTTTCTTTAATCTCTTGTATGATACTTAAAATTCTTTTAACACTTGCAACTGTTTTAGGATCAGTCGATTTCTCTTCATAATCACCCGGTGTTATAAACCTCCCCAATTGGGTTTGATAAACATAATTTAAAATATCACTTTCAATATTTTGACACAACTCATTAACTTCAAGTGTTTTCAAAGACAGCACTATGGCTTTAATGGGCTCTAAATTTTTTTGAACTATTGCAATTTCAGAAATTTTCTTGCCAGCATAATTTAAAACATCGGCAGATGCTTGGGCGATATCCCAACCATATCGTGCACTTGCGGATGTCATTGCACCTTGAAGCAAATGCGAGGCTTCATGAATTTTCCTGCACGCATCGTATAATGAAATCATGATGACTTTTAATAGTTATCGTTAAATTCATTATAGTACAAAAATCAATCAGTAAAGCTGATATAAAAAACCTGCTTTCTCATGAAATGCTTTGAAAGCAGGCAATATTTATTTAGAAATATTTATTCACGGTGATATTAATTCCCTGTTCGACAACACTTAAATCCTGTCCAAATTTAGAATAATTGTTGCCGCCAGCTTGAAATACAATATTAGGTATACTGGTTTTGGGTGTTGCTAAAAAGTTGTAAGAAATATCAACCATAAAACGATAGGGGAGCATATACTCAAAACCTACTTGTCCTGCACCACCAACAATGGTTTTGGATTGACTCATATTCACTGGTGAAAAAGTAAGATTTCCAGCTGGTAGCACACTTCCATTGAGGTCAAGTCTAGCATTTGCCCAACCTGGCCCAGCACCCACATATACTAACCAATTGGAAAATTGATAACCTGCGCTTAAAAATAAATCAAAATTTTGAACAGATTTTGTGCGAAGACCACCTTTTTGATAGCTCCCATCTGCAAATGCCCCAGACCAAGTTTGGTCTAATTGCTCTTGACCTATGTATTTATATAAAAACTTAGGACCTAGAAACCAACTATCGGCGAAGTTATAGTAATATCCAACGTTGACAACTGGTGCCAAGTTGTTGATGGTATCATGACTTAAGACATACTCGACTGAGGTGGGTGTACTTGAGACTTGATTGATATTGGTTTGTCCACTTAAGGTTGTGTTGGTATAGCTACCACCAACGCCTCCCCAAAAGCCAGAAAAATTGCTAGTTTCCATCATCCCAGCATATGAAGCGCAACTAGAAGAAATTAAAAAACCCAGCATCCATTTATTTATCATTTGATTCCCTTTAAAATTTTTCTGATGAGCATTCTAGGGAAGTTTTTCCACAAAGTCTAGATTTGAAAATTTATCCAATACTTGTAGATAAATAAAAAATAAGGCAAGGTAATGAATAATTAAATTAAGCGGAATAATTTTAATGAAAAGGCAAAAATGGATTTTGGGGTTTATGCTGGAGTTTGTACAAATTTACACATGGGCAAGTGGCGTTACTCCGCTACCGATGAGTTTTGGGGCTTTACTGTATGACATGCATTATGCCTCAGATCCCTCCAGTCATGCAACTATTCAAGCCGGTCATTGGACGACTCAGTTGCAAGCTTTCAATAATGGAGCAAAAACGTCTAATCTTATCACGCGTCTTTATCCATATTCTTCAGACATAGAAATTACTTCCTGTACTGATAGTAATTTAAATACATGCCAAATTGATCCGGGATATGCATCGGGTAATGCTTCCGTGGCAAGCTATCGCGCAGCATTTCCAAATGCAACCATTATGCCAATAGTAGATATTGCTTTTAAATATGCGAATAATTCACTTTTAAAAACCAATACAGCCTTGGCAGATATGGTTGCCAAGGATTTAGCAACACAACTTTGTAATGATGCGAATGTCAATGGCGTGTTTTTTGACCTTGAGACAGGAAATAGCCTAGGCTATCCTGGTTTATTAGAATTCTATACCCAAATGTCAATTTTATTAGCTAGTGGCTCATGTATCGATAATGCTCATCCCAAAGGTCGATATATGGGGATTTATTTAACACCTGTTGGCAATGATTGGACCAGTTTAGCGACTATTTTTTCAAAACGAAACAATGGATTTGTTGCCATCCCATTGTATGATGTTACTGGGTTTAAATCACCACCATCCCCTGATCTTTTATCTGCCTATAATGCTTATGTGACACCTGCATTAACCAACGCAAAAACAAACTCAAATTCAAGCCAAGTTCCCTTTACCATTATTGTACCCGCAGGGGCAAGTTTTGGGACATTTCAGTCCTACGGCGTTTATACCAATAATGCAAGTGTTGATTATAATTACAATTATCAAACGGTCATGGACTTTAGTTCAAGCAATTCTTCTCAATTAGGGTTTGTACAAGCCGCAAGAAATGCTGCGTGTTCTAATAATAATGCTTATTATATGGGGATGGATTATTGGTCATGGCAAGAATATATTAATGATACTGATACCGATCCGAGCTATCCTTTACGCGGCCCTAATCTACCAGATCCCACTACAGTGACTTACTTAGAAAACTCTGCATCTTGTTTTTAAAATAGAAGGGGGGGGGATATTCCCCCATATTATGGGTTGTCTTTTTGTATAACACGCCTTGAAAGAAATATAAAATAGATAATTGCAAGAAGGGTCACATACATTAATGAGCCAGACTGAAGTGAATTAAGTCTAGAATTTTGCCAACTTAGAAAGTAATCACCGCCAATACAAAAGAAAACAAATCCCCAAACAAAAATCCCCAAAAGACAAGCATATTCAATCCAGTATATTGCTTCATCAAACAATAGATCTGATTTAAACAAATTTTTTATCATCCGCCAATTCACAAGTGAAGT
>DHHZ01000015.1 GCA_002403515.1 Legionellales bacterium UBA4759
AAAAATCCGCACCTATATCACTATTCCACACAAATTTAAACACCTCAGTGCTTTGCTCGCATTTTGTAATTCGTTTTGGCAAAACATGGTTTTTATGAAAGAAACTTTTCAAGGTCTCTAAAGAATGAATCATGGTGGAAAAAGTATCGAAACAAAAGTCTTGACGAAATAATCTAGCTAGATTTGATAATGTATTTAAACCTGAACCTGCATGAGTATAAATTGTGATATTTCTGTTGATAGGGTCAACTGTATAGGACAACAGGTGTAAATAGGGTAAATAACATTCTTGATAGGCTGATACAACTTCTCTTGTTGTTATGAATTTTCTATTAATAAGTATTTGAAGATTTGAAAGTGATTGGGATTGAGCATCTTTTGCAAATACTTCGTGATGTTTTGACTGATATCTTTTCAGTTTTTGACGAAGCATATACTCTTTATCGAGTTGTTCATGAACACATTGTACCGATTGTTTGTTTTGATGCTTTTTATAAAAATCCAAATAATCCTTATTTATTTCATCAAAGGTTTTATTATCATTAGAACGCGGTTCAACATGATTAAAAAATTCTGTGATTCTAGAGGAGTGAAGACAAAAGAGTTCTACAGCAGGGGCATCACCTGGACATTTTTCAAGATATGTACAAACTTCATCAACAATCTTGTCGATTTCGGTTTCAGTGTCTTTAATCAGTTGATTAAGGCTAATTTTTTGTGAATCTGTATGAGGGTCAAAAAAAACAGTATTTTCATCAATATTTTCAAATTTTTTTATACTTTGATAAGAGTGATTGGAGAGAATAATTTCATAAGGAATGCCAACAGCATGCATTCTTCTAAGAATTAAATCAATGTACCAGTCATTGCTACCGCGGTCAGCATGTTCATCGCCAATAAGTCTAACCAGCGTATGGGTTTTTTGTGGCTCTAGGGCTTGAATGATTGCTTTAATTTCCTCAAATTCTTCAATTGTAATATTCTCGGCGGGAATTGCATATAAAGTATGAAAGCGATCATAGTTTGCATGACTAATTAAAAATATCCCTTCTCTGACCAACAGATGAATGAACTTTAAAGCATTTGCGTGTAAATCACCAATGGTGATTTCTTTATTCATATTGCCGTGAATAACAGGATAATCATTCAACGATACCAGTGAATTGACCAAACTCTTAGGCATGACAAAGGCCCTTCAATAAAAAAATAAGGGCGATTGTAACATAAACGACATAATCATGCTTTATTTCATTTCAATGTGATTATAATTTTTTTACTTTATTGATGATGGTTTCAATAATCTCTGGGTTTGCAAGTGTCGAAATATCGCCTAAATTTTCATAATCACCCATGGCAATTTTTTTTAAAATACGTCGCATGATTTTTCCAGAGCGAGTTTTGGGTAAATCTGGTACACAAACAATTGCCTCAGGCGTTGCAATGGGGCCCATTTGTTCACGAAGATGCATGATAAGCTTTTGATTAAAATGGTTATCGATAATGGTATCAGGAAAACATACGACATAAACGACAATTCCTTCACCTTTGATATCATGGGGTATACCGATTGCTGCCGCTTCATTGACGAGTGGGTGAGAAACCGCAGCACTTTCAATTTCTTCAGAACCTAAACGGTGGCCTGATACTTTAATGACATCATCCAAACGACCATTGACTACAAACTCTTCATTTTCTAATTGGTAGGCACTATCTCCAGTTAAATAACCTTTTTCAGGGGTAGAAAAATATTGTTCTTGGAAACGTTTATCATCATTAAAAATTGTTTTCATCATGCCGGGCCAGGGTTTTCGAATATAAAGCATACCCTCTTCATCAATATGCGTTTCAATGCCTTGAAAAGGTTTGCCAACAGAACCAGGTGTGGTTGAATGAAGAATAGCCTCGGCACTTAGCAAAACACCACCTGTTTCTGTTTGCCACCACGTATTGATAATTGGACATCTTTTTTGTCCAATTTTGTCAAAATACCATTGCCAAACATCGGGATTGATGGGCTCACCTACAGAACCTAAAAGTTCCAGAGACTTTAATTGTTGGGGTTTAATCCAATGTTCACCTTCATGACGAAGCGATCTTAAAACAGTAGGCGCTGTATAAAAATTATGGATTTGATGTTTAGCAATAATATGCCAATATCTTGAAAAATCTGGGTAATGGGGTACTCCCTCATACATCACAGTGGTTGCTGCATTGATTAAGGGCCCGTAAAGCACATAGGAATGGCCTGTAATCCATCCAATATCTGCAGTGCACCAATGAATTTTATACGGCTGATGTTGGAATAAATGATCATAACTTAAAGCTACATAAGTTAGGTAGCCCCCTGTAGCATGCACAATACCTTTGGGTTTTCCTGTAGAACCAGAAGTATATAAAATAAACAAAGGGTCTTGGGCATTGACCCATTCGACTTCACAAGTATTTGGAAATTGATTGATTAATTCGTGGTGCCAATGATCTCTTTTCGCTTGCATCTGAGTATCATTTTCAAGATGTTTGATAACAATGACATTTTGAATACTTGGACAATTTTTTAAAGCCGCATCGACATTTTCTTTAAATGCGATGACTTTGCCACCTCGCGGGCAATGATTGGCGGTGATAATTAATTTGGCGTTTGAGTCATTGATGCGATTTTCTAAAGCTTGTGAAGAAAAACCGCCAAAAATGACATTGTGAATTGCACCAATTCTTGCACATGCCAACATTGCGTAGATGGCTTCAGGAATCATGGGTAAGTAAATACAGACTACATCCCCTTTTTTGATGCCAAAACTTTTTAGCAAATTGGCCATTTGACAGGTTTTATCATGTAATTCTTGATAAGAAATATATTGCGATTGAGAAGGCTCATTTCCCTCCCAAATAATAGCTGTTTTATTGGCATGCTGGGGCAGGTGTTTATCAATACAGTTATAAGAGGCATTGGTTTGTCCATCAACAAACCATTCAATGGGGAGGTTTTGAAAATCACCACTTTGGGTTAGTAGCCATTTTTTTTGCCAATGAAGATATTTTAATGCGGTTTTTCCCCAAAAGTTTAACATACCGGACTTCCCTGTTGATTCGGTTAATATTGAAGACGGTGTGCCATCATATTTTCAGTTTGTAATGCTTTATCAAGCATTAGGGCAAGTGATGGCAATCCTGATAAATTCATTTTGTTGAAATGCATAAATATTGATTGAGTGCAGGTTAGCATTTGTTGATAATGCTGGTAGAGGGTGGTAACAAAATAAGAAGATATCTCTTCATGAGGACTGTTTTGTAAATCTTTCAGAACTTGTAACATCATAGACATTGGAAATGGTCTGATTTTCGTTAAGCTATCCAACAGTGCAAGCATAAAAGTTTTATCTGCTTGAAAGTGTTGCTGACTATCAGAATAAACGCTTTTAATGAAATCTAATTTGGGTTTGTGAGAGCGATTGATAGCAACAATGGTATTGGTGGCTACAATGGAATTCACCAAGGATTGTTGTTTGGCATTCTGATAGATTTTAAAGCTAAGTTCCTGATTAGGTTGTTGGCTATTGGCCATGGCGTATAACGTGTTTGCATAACATACCACATCGATGTGATTGTTCATCACCGCCTCATGTAATATATCAATAGCCAATTGGCTATTGCTGGGTCGACAGCTTGCGATTACATGTAAAATATTGCCAAACACATGGCTATCTAGATGATATTTTTCTTTGACTTCTGCAAACAAATCTAAAGCCAATTGAAGTTGAGGAGGATTAGATTTGGAAATGATTTGTATCATGCTTGCATAACTAATATGGTTGACCATATTTTGTTCTTTTGCTTGTTTGAAAATGGCATAAGCTTTTTCGACATCAACATTCGCGCTATGTGCAAATATATCAAGAACACAGGCATACACCACCGTGTCGAGAAGGTTTTGTGATTTGGCTTCATGGAATATTTCTAATGCCAAATGGGTGTTTGGTGTTTTTGATTTTGCAATAATGGCCAAAGTATTGGCGTAGGTGATTTTATCGGCAAAACCATGTGATTTTGCGATATCTAAGACTTCTAAGGCAAGTTCTACATCGGGTTGATAAGATTTTGAGAGGGCATAAAGAGTATTGGCCGTAATATAAGAGTTCATTAATTTTTGACTTAAGCACTCTCTAAAATACTTCATGATTTGTGTAGATTGAATACATTCACTATTGCCTATACATAGTAAGATGTTGGCATAAATGATTTCATCGAGTATTGGGAATAAGGTTTTTGCTTGCTCAAAAATTTCGGTGGCTTTGACTAAAGAAGATGGTTTTGATTTTGCTAATACATAAATAATGCTGCTATAAGTAACAAGATTTGCACGATTTTCTAATTTGGCTTGTTCAAAAAGTTCAAGGGCTTTCTGACTATCGATGACATCAAGTTTGGCAAGCCCATGTAACATGGAATTATAGGTAATAGTATCTATTAAGTTTTTCGATTGAGCTTCGTGGAAGAGATTTTGAATATAGCTAAAATCAATTTGCCCATTTTTACTGAGTTGAGAGATGAGCGTGTTATAGGTAATGTTATTTTGTAAATCATGATTTTTAATAATTTGGAAGACTTTCAAAGCGATTGGGATTTGACGTAATCTGAAAAATTTCGACATCAGTTGGTTTAAAATATAAATATTTGGAAATAGTTCTAAACTCACCAGTTGTTGTAAAAACCGTTGTAACTCATCAAATGTATTTAAATATTTAAGTTTTTGATTCAACTCAATGAATAAAGATTGTTCATGACTTTGATTGGATTTAATTTGATTGAGTGTTTGTAATAGTTTTTCAGTTTGCGTGGTCGGTGTTGTGGAAAATAGTTTTGGCGTACTTATCATGTCTTTCGAGTTATTATAATTATTCGATAAATATAATATAAGCTGTTTTTTTTTAAAAAAATATAGTTTTTTCAAATTTTACAATCCCAACCAGCGAATAAACTGCCTGTTGGGTTGTAAAGTAATCGGTTGTTGTGTTGTATGAATGATAAGGTTTGTAGAATCTATATTGGTGATTTGACCAAGATCAACAATTTTCATTAATGTTTTGGCATGTCCATTGCTTTGAGTGATAGTTGGGATGATGAAATGAAGATTGGAGAAATATTTCTCATTTGAGATAAGGCTTAATTCCGCTGGACTGATGGCAAGGTAATCGCTACCTTGAATGTCACGTCTTAGCATGCGTGATAGCGGTGGTTTTTTTTGGAAAATTTGTTGATAAACATCTGCTTTCATACACAGTATAGGCGGATTTTCAGTTTTAAATTGTTGTTTTAGCTCACTTGCAAATAATACGTCGTCACGAATCTCATGATAGTTTTGAGGTCTTTCTACATTTTTAACCAAAACATGTTTTGCAGGTTTTAAGGTATAGTTATAGCAATTTAAAAATTTTGATTTTAATAACCAACGTTCATTGGGATAATAGGCGATGACTAAATTATTATCTTTGATTGTATCGATGATTTCTTTGGCTTTTGATGCCGGAATGGCAGGGCAGCCCCAGCTTCGACCTGTTCGACCATATTTGTTGACAAATTCTTCTTCAGCATAGTGGCCGCCGTGCATGACAATGGCGCGTCCCTCTGCTTGGTCATTATATCCATCTTCAAGGCCTTTTAATTTCAATGAAGTACCTTCCCGACCTTTATAAGCGCTCAAGGTGATATAAACCCCCATACTTGATTGCCTTGAACGGTGGGCATTTGAAAAAAATTGGGTATATCGTTCCCCGGAATATATGCCATGAGCAAGATGGGTGTGAAACAATAATTTTTGATCACGCATATCCAATACCCACAAGCGTTTTTTGTTAGAGGGTAATGAAAAGTCGATAACTGTTACAAAAGGGGTTGAATTTTTTCGGCAATGCAAGATACTGATGACTTTTTGAATGACATCAGGATGCATATGAGTTGCTTCTTTCTTAAGGAAATTTTGTAGGTCATTTTTTTCTAAGGGTATTATTGGAAAATCTAGGGTTTGAGTAACACCCGTAGTAATCCATAAAAGACAACTGATAATGGAAAAAGTGATTTTTTTGATCATGCAAATGTATATATGATTAATTTATAAGCTTATTATAGTTTATTTTATCAAAAAGGGTTTTTATGAAAAAAATAGCAATTATTGGTGCTGGGTTTAGCGGGGCGTATTTGGCATATCGTTTAAAAGATAAGTTTCAAATCACTGTATTTGAGAAAGCCCGTGGGGTGGGTGGCCGGTTATCTACGCGTTATGGGGAGCAGGGTGAATTTGATTTTGGCGCACCAAGTTTTAAAGCCACTGATGATGATTTTAAAGAATTTGTTGAAAAGCTTTGTTTAGAAGGTCTTTTAGAAAAATGGGGTGGTCGTGACGAATATGTCAGTGTGCCTCGCATGAATCAATGGATTAAATTTTTATTAAAAGGTGTGGATGTCAAAACCAACACATGTATTGATAATGTCGAGTATATGGGTAACAAATGGCATTTGACGCCAGAGTTTGATGATTATGATATTCTCATTTCAACAGCACCGATTGCACAGACTCAATTGCTTTTGCTGGATAAAGTTTCTTTTACATCGCAAATACAGGATTTGGCATTACAGCCGTGTTATGTCTTGATGATTGGATTATTATCGAGTGTCGTGTTGCCAAATCAACAATTTCTCCAAATCAATGATGGCTTCATTGAAAAAATAGTTTTCAATCATACCAAACCACAACGACCCAGCATGCAAGCGCTGGTGATTTATACCGATGTCCAATGGAGTATACGTCATTTGGAAGAGGATTTAGAGAGTGTCAAAAATCAGATTCTTGAAAAATTTTGTCAGGTTTTAAATATTGAATCTAGCATGGTTTCATCATCTAGTTTACATCGATGGCGCTATGCTTTTGGCACATCAAATTTAACTCAGCCTTTGTTATTGTGGGATGATCATCGTCAGTGTGGTGCAAGTGGCGATTGGTGTTTTGACGGCACGGTAGAGAGTGCTTTTCTTGCAACGAATCAACTCATTCAAGCCATGAATCAATGATTAAAAGTTTTTCCAAATTTAAAGACATGAGCCATCAATTTGGAAAAACTGATATTATTATTTTGCCATTGTACTTAAATAAGCATGTTTATAACGATGCGCCTCATCGTTCACAAAGCTTTTGAACTCTCGCAACTTTAAATTACCAGTATAACCTAACAATCTTTCAGTGAGCCTCAATTGCATTAAAATTTGAAAAACTCTGTTGTCATTGGGTGGCTCTAACATGCAATTGGCCATGGAAAATAGATGTCCATAATTCATATGGGCAGTTTGGGGGGACCAATCGTCAATTGCATTTCTGACCGAAGGCGATAATTCAAAACCCTTAATCATCAAACGAATTGCTCGTAAAATTCGTATGGGGTCTTTTAAAAAAGATTGTAAGGGCTCTTCAATGCTTCTGATAACTCGCGTTTCTAAATCAATTATTCCCATATTGGTGGGATCAAATATTCTTCCATGAACATCGCAATACAAACAATTGACCGTAAAATCACGGTTTCGGTAATCTTGTGCAATAAAATAATCACTTTCGGGAATATTTTGGTGATAATATTCAATACTCATCACGGTGTCTTGTCTAAAAAATGCACTTCGTCTTTGAAATAGGGTTCGAAAATAAAGTTGGGGTAGAACTTTAGATTGCATGTAGACACCTTGCCTAGTATGAATATCTATAATAGGAGTTCTGGTGCCAATAAAATCGATATCATGTAGTGTGTCAAAAGGTGTTTGATTCAAAAGATGATGAATTGCACTGCCCACGAGATAAATAAGGTTATGTGCTGGAAAGCCATTATGAAATGCAGCGTTTATAAAATCAGGTAACATGACAAAACTGATAGGACAATATGGGCGTAAGCAACTGGATAGTTCTTGATGTCTTGTCCAAAGTGATACAACTTTTTCGCGGTATCCTAAATTCAATAAATGTTGAAGGTATTCAGGCCCCTCTTGTTTTAGTCTTTGACGAACTGGAGGAAACGCGAGTAAATTATGAAGTAACTTTTCATCATCCTCTTGAAGTGCATTGATAAACATTTGAGGCGCATGCTCTAAAAATTTATGCTCAATACTGCGGTATTCAAAAGCATCTTGAAGGAAAGTCATATCTTTTTGCGAAAACTGATACCAGAATGTAGCATCACCCTGTGTTAACAATAATCGATGGGAGATGTTTTTTAAAAATTCTAACAAAGATTCATTGGGGATTTGTAAAGCATAATCCAAGACCGTAGCAAATTCAGATTCATATCTGGCCCAAATTGGTAAAACTTTTGCACCAAATTGGTCCGTCAATAATTCAGGGCTTAAGGTTTTTAGGATTTGTCGTATATTGGGAAATGAAAGTAAGTTATTGAGTACAGCGATATTTTCCTCTTTGATGGCCTCTATATAACAAGCAGGTGCATGTTCCTCGAAATGCCGAGCAATTTCAATGAATTCAAGACATGCATTTATAGTGACAAGTTCTTTTTCAGAAAATTTAAACCAAAATCTCTTATCAAGCTGAGAAAACATGAGGCGATGCGATTTATCCTTCAAGAATAAAAGCAAAGCATCATTGGGGGTTTGCACTGCAGACATTAATACTAACTTTAATCTTTGGTCTTCCTTGCCCAATGGAAAATGTTTAAATAAAACTTCATGACATATCGCAGGATTGTTATGAAGAGCGGTTTCATAATGCGCAATAATATTTTCTTTTAAATGCTCGCGAATACTTTCTCGACTAATCATATTCTCAATCAAAATCAAATCATGCGTTGATAATGCTTTGGTAAATAAAACATGCCAGGCATTTGTTTCAGAAATATACCGATGTGCAGCTGGTATTCTTATAAAGGCTTTATTAAGGCGCTTGCATTCCGAGTGAAATATTCTTTCAATGATATCAAAAAAATGTTCAGAAAAAATACCGTTCAGAATCTCTTGGTATTCATCATCAATTAATTTTTCAAATTTCTCAATGTTTGCAGTATCAATCAAATTCAGTAAAATTTCATGATTAAGAGTAAATACTCTGGGTTTAGATTTTTTGACAACTGGCGCCTCAACTGCCTCTGAAACGAGTTGTGCTTTTTCAGGCACAGCTACAGGGGGTGGGGGTTGTCGACTAAAGCGAGCTGTAATCACATCATGAGAAAATTTTAAAAGTTGTTGAATATGAGATTCTTTAAATTCCCAAGAAAATGGGCGTTCGTGACTAAAAAGATAAGCAATTAGTTCATCTTTTTGTTGGGTAATCAATTCCCCAATAAAGCTTAAAAAATTTATCTTTTTAATATGTTTTCTTAAGATATCAAACATTTCATGGTTACTACTATCAAGGATGAGTTGAAGAGCGCTTAAACCATCGCTTGTTCTTTGAGAAAAAGGATCGATGTTTTGATTTAAGCACCAGCGAATACATGTCAAATGGTTATTTTCAATAGCCAAATGCAAAAGATTAGAACCCTGAGCATCTAGGTTTTCTAGGGAAAACTGAGGAAATGAATTTTTTAGCATTATAATTCGTTCAAAACCATGGCTTTTATCTGTAATTAATTTGGCAAATAAATGTTGATGATATTGATTTTTGGCATTTATTTGCACCGACGAGGTAATAAATTCAGTTAAATTTTCTAAATATTTAGCAGGAAAGTGCCGATGAGCATAATTTTCATAGAAATGGAAAAGGGGCTCGCCATGAACTAACATGTTGCGGTCAATATCCAATAAAGTAAGATTTTTAAAGAAGTCATCATGGAAATCATAAAGCCAATTGATGTATCGGGTTGGATGTTTTTCCATGTGCTCTAGAAAATATTGTGAAAATCTTCGTGGTAATTTTAAGCCTTTTTCAGCGTACACAAAACTTAAAAAACTAATTTTTTCATGATTTTTTGGAAGATAATAAGTATGAAAATAAGGTGTTATATCAAATAAGTTAAATTCAACAATGAATTGAGATTGGTTTTTTGCTAAAAGGCTTGTTGTAATTTTATAGCAAATGTCATTCGGAACTTGTGTCCAATCAATCGCCAAAGATGTAAATTGTTCTGACAATGTTGAAAATTGGTTGTTGCCAATATGTCTCAGGAATAAGGCACTTTTACGTAATTCTGAATTGATGAATGGAAAATGAAGCACCCAACAAAGCGTATCATCTGTCTTTTGTTTAACAGAATGAAGAATCAATGAAACCTGAAAATTTATACTATCAGAAAAATTAAGATTTAAATCATGGAAAAAAATATTCAAATACTCAATATTATTGCTCTCAATGGCACGAAAATAACAATTATATAATTGGGCTCTGAGAATAGGAAAAAATTCTAAGGTACTTTGAGCCAAGGAAATATAACCTTTATAAATCGCATGGCATAAGGCGATTTGGCCTTGATTATCCGTGAGATTTGGGTCAGCTATCATATGAGATATTTGTAAAGGTGCAAATCTAGGATCTTTGATCAATTTGATAAGCCATTCACCCTGGTCTGATTGACACGCAATATGGGCAATGCTTTCTCTTTTTTGATTTCCCAGCAAATGATTAGGTGAATACTCCATCAGTTTCAAAAGACCAGCTTCATTTTCTAGTCGAATTGCAACCATCAAAGGAGTGTCACCAAACTGGTTTTTTGTATTCACCCATTCAGGCTTGTGGTTTAGAATTCTTGTGAGAAGTGCTAAATCGTTTTGTTTCAGCGCCCAAAAAATTGGAGAATTTGGTTGACAATATTTGTCATGATTGTCGATTAAATAATGAAATAGTTCGTCACTAATGCTTGGCATTGCATAGGGAGGAATTTGTACGGTGATTTGGAAATTATAAGGATGAAGTGTCGCAAATACCAAATGAAGAATCTCAATGGCCTTTGGTGTTTGACATATATGCTCGATCAAATTAGGCTCAAAAGAAACTGCATGATGGAATGGATGGCGAATCCATTGCAGAAAAAATAAATTTTTAATTAAGTTATTTGGATCATGATGATAGGTTTCTATTAACCAAAATTTAAAGGATATGCCATTTTCTCGTT
This sequence comes from Legionellales bacterium UBA4759, assembly GCA_002403515.1. Lineage (GTDB taxonomy): Bacteria > Pseudomonadota > Gammaproteobacteria > Legionellales > Legionellaceae > UBA2653. The sequence goes on from DHHZ01000015.1 coordinate 11,091, forward strand.
CTATTTTTTGAAGATCGAGGGCAGCAACTGAAGCGATAAATTTTTCATGTGCTTTTGTTTTTGCTTCTGGTGTTAGATTTTTGGGAAGACATTTATCAGCATATTTTGCCAGTTCTTCGATTTTTAACCAAATTCTATGATAAAGTGAGGCTTGTTCAGCGTGCATGGATATCTTTAAATAAACACAAAGACTCGATTATACACAATCTTTGCTGTATTTGGAATAAATTATGGGGAATGAATTTTTGACAAGTTTGTTTAGTTTCCTCCACCTAAGCTTATGGTCGTTTTAGGTGGAGAATCTTTTTAATTTTAAGAAAGCTTTAAATGTGTTGTAGGTTCATTTTGAGGGATAAAGTTCAGCAAAATATCGATTGAGATAGCATTGGTTGCTAGTAAAACGCCCATGATAATATTCGCAGGAGAGGATAAAATCATACCTGCTCCAACCAGTGTTGATAATCTTAAACAACTGGTTACAACATCTTTTTGAATATTTTCAAGTGACTGGCTTGGTGATTTAATCCAAGCAACGATATCTGTTGTTAATTGAATCATCTGTGAAGCCATCACCATATTGGCCGCTAATAAAAACCACATTGGAATGCCTGGCACCATGGGAATGATAAATATCCCTGTACAAATAGCCATGGTTGGGATAGCCGCTTGAATAAAAATTCTGTGGGCGATATCCAAATAAAGCATATTTTGTTTGTGTGGATTTTGTTCTTGTTCGAGTGCTAAGAGGGCATTTTTCAAATTGATATAGTATTGCGCGACAAAGCAGCTGGTACCACCTATGACCAAAAGTGGAATATTGATTGGGTTAAATACCAATGCAAAAGCTATCAATGAAAAGCTTGCAATAAGAGCTAGCTGGTAATTCATCACAAAATCTAAATCATTGATGATTTTTTGGTGATGAGCATTGATTAAACCTTCAATTGAATATGATTTTAATTCATCTTGCATCATTTGATGGTAATGTTCTTTATCCATTTTGGAAATATAGGTCATTGCAAAGTCCCCGACCAATAATAAAACAGTTAGAAAATTACCTGCTATGCCTAAAATTCCATTTCCGGTAAGCCAATGAAATGTTGCTAAATTTACTGGCCCCCAAAGTACGATGTCATTCATCAATCTTCCGTATCTTAAGCGCCATTGTACAATAAATTTCTCAGAATTACTCACGTCAAATTTATTGTAGAATTCTTGTAAATCCTCGGAGGGTAAAACGACATGTTTTACTAAATTCAGTAAATCCAAGCCACCCCGTACGAAATATAAGCCATAACTTAAATAACCATTGAGGTTGGCAATGGATTTTAAGAATAAACTCAATTCATTGAGGTTGATTTTCGCCACAAACAGGATGGTTTCAATGAAGTTTCTTGACCACACCATATCCAAACGATGAGAATTGAAATAATCAATTTGGTCTTGAATATATTTGGTAATAGCAAACTTTCCAAGCTCTTGTTTTCTCTCCATCAGCTTATCTAAGTATTTTTTCTTATTTAATTTGTCTGTTAAAATTTTTTCTAAATAAGCTTTTTGGGTCGGGTCATCATTTAAATCATTAAGACATTTTTTTAATACAGAAATAAAATAATTGTTGTAGTTGTAGTCCATGAAATCTTGCTTGGTCATGGAAATATTCGAAGTAGTCAGGTGGCTTTCTGTTGCAGCGTTCACAAATGTATATCTTAATGAAATAATTAAAATGCCTAATTGTATCTGATTTTTTGTTTATTAAAAGAGGTTTATGTAAAAAAAATGTAAAAATTTTAATGCTTTTAATATTCAATAAATAAAGATGGTACTTTAATGTATTTGTCCACCGATACGGATGATATATATACCAATAAAGATTAATAGTCCACCGAGAATATTGTTTAGCGTGAAATGATTTATTTTAAATAAAAGTAAGCTAAAAATAATCGCAAACAATGGATAAATCATTTCAATAAGTGCTGCAAGACCAGCATTTTTTGAAAGTTTGACAGATTCCCAAATGACATAATTTGCGCATGAAAAGACAAGAATTTCGATACATACTAAAAATAAAAGTGGTTTATTTTGATAAATCATCGTTATTTCTTTTGAAAATTGTTTATGGTCTACGATACTTAAAAAGATGACGCAACCCAATAACATATCAAGTGTTACCAGAGTGATGCTCGAAACATGTAAAAGAATTCTTTCACATACACAATAAGATAAGCCCCATAAAATAGAAGCCAATAAAGCATAAATTAGCCAATTCATTTGTTTTATTTATTATTTTTTTATTTTAAATATTAATTTAAAGACAATTGATGAGAGAATCAAATATATTTTTTTATGAAGATGTGGCCTAAGAACACTACCAATTATAATCAGAATTGCAATTTAATAATTGAACAGACGGCTTTCCTTTGCCTGGCTTTGTCGTTCATTATCATTACTCCCACAACTGGTCTCCTTAAATGTTCATGGGGAACATCTAATTTAACCCATTACGACATTTTCATGGAGTTATGACATGATAGTCTGCTCCAATGGAAAAATAAAATATTTATACTATAATAAAATCGACTGTTCCACCTATTTGGCAAAGCAATATCTGATATCATTTTTTTTCAAAAGGAGTTGAAAAATGGTTAGTGTGTCAAAGT
>DHHZ01000020.1 GCA_002403515.1 Legionellales bacterium UBA4759
TTTAAACTCAGGTTTATCCTCAAGCTCGAGATTTTTTTCTATCCAATTGAGAGTGTTGGGATGATTGATATAGTCATAAAGTTTTGCTTTCAGGCAAATACAATAAATGGATGTTTGGGTATTTTTTTCATTTTCCTGATGAAATTGCAGGGCATCTTGAATAAATGCCTCAAGTTGTTCAAAATTGACTTTCGTGACGTCTTGAAATAAGTTGATTTCCAAATAATTTTGAATATCTGGCTGACTTAGTTTTTCAAGGTGTTCAGAAAAATAACTTAAGCTCAAACTGGCGCAAGCATCTAAATTCGTTCTTAAATGAGTCAACTCACGATAAAGCAGTATTTGTTCAAAGGTCAGTGATTCTTTATCAGCAAGATGGCTGACTTGAGCCTCATTACTTTCCTTTGATCGAGAAAAATTATTTGCAAAATAGGGTAAGTCGCCAAATAAAGGGGTTTCAAATTTGAGATTATGAATGGCGTAAGTATTTGCAATAAAATCTTTTCGACATTGAAATATGCCTCTACATTGAAGTGGTCCACGCTCTACAATGGTTTGTTTTTCGGTATCACAGTCGATGATAGTGTCGCGTAGTTTTAGATTTCTTTCTAATTTTTTAATTTTATAACGACTATCTATAGCAGGCTCTAGACATCGATATATGGTCGTTTCTAAATCCAGTTGCCGTTGAAATCGCAAAAAAACATCTTTAAAATCTGCTTGAAGTAATGGTGAATCCGTTTTGAGAATACGATAGCGCATTGAAAAATAACTGTTTTCAGGTGTAAATTCTTCTGGTTCGCCAAAGGCCGGTATCCAATAAGATTTGCCATGGATTTGAACAAAACAGTTCCTAAGGCCTTGATTTTGAATGTCTACAAAATTATCCAATGGTATGAACGTGATAGGGGTATCTAAAGGTAAAAATTGGTCTTTGATAAATTCTATATTCAATAATCTATTGGTTTTTACTAAAGCATACTTTTTTGGATTGGAAAGAAAAAATTCCTCGGCCAAGGCATCGAGATAGGGGGCCTGAATTTCTTGATAATAATCAATTAGCGAAGGTTCTGGAGAGGGTATAAATCCTGTGTATGGGTATAAGCTTTGCAGTTCTGAGAGTCTTTTATCTATTGTAGGATCAAAACTTGCTTTTAAGGGATTGTTATCAATTTTTACAAGTAGTGATTGGATGTATTTTTTAAGGAACATAATTTGTGAAGTTTGCTCGGGTTGAAGTCTATTTAAGATGCCCAAATAAATGCTTAAAAGACTTAACATACAAGTGATGTACTGCGGGGTGACGGAATCGGGATATTGAGCTTCATAGAACATTTGATAATTATCAATAAGTTTATTGATTTGAATCAGCATAGATGCTTGTTTGTCGATAGGATAGGCATCCACACTCAAGGGCAGTGCGTAAATTAATTCATGCAATTGATGAAGTTTATAAGTTAGATTTTGGCCATTGTCTTGTATTTCGCTTAAGGTGCGTTGAAGTTTTTCCAAAGACACTTGTCCATGAGTAATGTTATCTAGCACCGGAAAATCAGGTGGATTTGTGGATGGTTTTTCCGAAGGCATTCTAAGCTGTGCAGTATAAGGCATTAAGATTCGTGGCCTTGTTGCTCCTGGAACTGGTAGCTCTGATGCTTCAATCATTTCTGGCTGGGTTTTTTGTTCAATGAGCTCACTCATCGTCAGGATTTTTGCTTTGAATTCATCAAATTTCTCTGATTCAATCCACCCTTCTTTTTGAAGTTTTTTTAGATGTCTAGTATTTCGCACAAGAGCTTTTTGTAGAAATTTAGCAATTAAGGGCGAGTATCTATCTGGGGGGGATTGTAAATACTCTTCCAGGGCATGCATTTGAAATTTAAAAATAAAGATTTGATAGTTTTTGGGTTCTTTAAAATGAAATTTTAACATTTGATGAATAGAACGCTGGGAACAAGTACCTGATAATTGACCGGCTGTGGTTGCTTTTTCAATCGTTTCAGGTGTGAGAAGAAGATGCTTTTCTTGGGCGTTTATCATAATCATTTGACTGGATATAAAATTATATAAGCTATCTTCATTAATAACGGGTGATATACGTTTAGGGTTTTGGGGGATTTTGTTAGCCAACAGGGTTTCAATGAAGTTTTTGAACTCTTGAGGATGTATCTCGTCGGGTAGTTGATAAGTTTTTTTTGGAACAAAAGCCTCTTTGTCAGCAAGTGTTATTTTTTGATGATATTGTGGTCCTGCACCTGAATTGTAAATATGAAATAAAAGATGACCTTCTGCATCTCTTTCAAATTCATAAATCATGGCATGTCCTTGGGGACTTCCTGACCAGCCACCGGGTAACAATAAGGATTGTTCGGGTAATAGTTGTTGTATTTTTTCTATTAATTGACGAGAAATTGATTCTATAGGATGAACTCTTAGCGCATCCTCTACCTCAACCAATTGACAAAGCATGTCACGAAGATGATTTATACTGGCTAAGTCATCTTCAGGAATAGCTTCTTTGCCTGTAGCGCGTTCTAAAAAAGTTGATAAATAACGAAAGGTATTATTAAAAGTATTACCTTCAATACCAAAACGCGCTCGGGATTCAGAATCTAAAACAATATGTCCTAAGAGCTTTAAATTAATCATACTTTTAAAAATGCTTAAATGAATAATTATTAATATTATAGTTCAAAAAATGTAATTTATTTTTTATTCCAATGACTTTGTCATAACTCCATGAATATGTCGTAATCGGTTAAATTAGAGGTTCCCCATGAACATTTATGGGAGTATTGATAATGAACGACAAAGAAAGGCAAAGGAAAACCACCCAGTGAAAAACAAATTCACTTGGCTATCAAATATAAATTGATTGTTTGGGCAAATAAGATCGCGATGCAGGCGTTAAAAAAACATGGCCTGTTAATGAGTCCGTGCCTAAGATGAGTTATAATATGATTATATTTATTTATTCTTTGTTGTTGCTTATGCTTGAACACATTAAAATTGTATTGGTTGAAACTAGTCATCCCGGTAATATCGGCTCGGTCGCTCGTGCCATGAAAACCATGGGCATAGAGAATTTGGTCTTGGTGAATCCTAGAGTCTTTCCCAGCGAGGAAGCTTTGGCCATGGCCTCTGGTGCTGATGATATTTTATCAAAAGCCCAAGTTGTGGATTCTTTTGAGCAAGCAATTGGTGATTGTGAATTGGTGCTGGGCGCTACTGCTAGGGCGCGTGATTTAGAATGGCCGATGCATCATCCCAAAGCTTTGCCACATAAAATAGGTCATAAAAAAACTGCTCTTGTTTTTGGTCGAGAAAGAACAGGACTTACCAATGAAGAATTATGGCGATGCCATGCTGGCATTCACATTCCCACCTCCCCCCAATATCGTTCTTTAAATCTAGCGCAAGCGGTGCAGATTGTGGCCTATGAAATTTGGGATGGACAACATCAGGTCAGTAATCCAGATATAGAGCCTCTCGCAACAGTGACTGGGCTAGAGCAATTTTATCAACATTTAGAGCGTGTATTAATTCGAGTGGAGTTTATGCGTTCTGATGAACCCAAGCGATTAATGCCAAAAATTCGACGTTTATTTAATCGCGCCGAGGTTTTACAATCAGAAATGAATATATTGCGCGGCATCTTAACTCAAATTGAGAGGCATTTGAATCCATGACCCCAGGCATTTATCTAGACTATATGGCTACCACGCCGATTGACCCTATCGTTGTCGAAACCATGTTACCTTATTTAACAGAAATGCGTTGGTGCGCCAATGCTGGTTCTATTAATCATACCATGGGACAAGGGGTTTTAAAATTAATTGATACCAAACGCACAGAATTGGCTGAAATGGTTGGCGCCAATCCAGAAGAAATCTTGTGGACTTCAGGAGCTACCGAATCCAATAATCTAGCCTTGTTAGGAGCTGCCCGATTTTATCAACGTCAAGGAAAGCATTTAATCACTGTGCAAACAGAACATAAAGCGGTTTTAAACGTTTTTGAGGCATTGGAGAAAGAAGGGTTCGAGGTCACTTACTTGCCAACAAGCACTGATGGCTTGCTGGATTTAGAAATTTTAGAAAAAGCGATTCGAGCCGATACCATCTTGGTATCGGTGATGCAGGTCAATAATGAGATAGGTGTTATTCAAAATATTGACGAAATTGCGCAATTGCTTGCTCAAAGAGGAATTATATTTCATGTGGATGCTGCACAAGGGTTTGGTCCTTTAGGTATCAATTTGAGCAAAACTCCTGTATCATTGATGTCTTTTTCAGCGCACAAGGTTTATGGGCCCAAAGGTGTAGGTGCTTTGTATGTTCGAAGACGACCACGTGTGCAGCTCCAAGCAATTATTTTTGGTGGTGGTCAAGAACATGGTTTACGTCCTGGAACATTGGCAACACATCAAATCGTAGGCATGACCAAGGCCTTTGAATTGTGTGAGGCAAGACGGGCTGAAGATCAAAAGTATTTTTTTAAATTGCGCGATATATTTTTACAAGGCATTCAAAAGTTGCCCAATTGGCATATCAATGGTAGCATGAAACAAAGAATTGCCGGCAATTTAAATATTTGTATTGAAGGTGTTGATGGTAGTGAATTGGTGAGTGGCCTATATCCTTTAATGGTGTCTAGCCAATCAGCTTGTTCTGCAGCCCTGGGAAATACATCTCATGTTTTAAGGGCCATCGGTTTGAGTGAATCTCAGGCTCGTGCCAGTGTTCGTATTAGCTTTGGTCGCATGACACAAATACAAGAGATACCAACTATTTCCGAGATATTTTGTCAAGCAATTGAAAAAATTAGAAGATAAATATAGGAATCCATATGGTCGTACAACATTATAAGCCTACAACAAGCGTGAACATCAAACTCAGTGATGCAGCTAAAAAACGTTTGGTGAAGGTGATGGAAAATGATGAAAATATCAAAGCCATGCGTTTATCTGTTAAAAAAAGTGGTTGCTCTGGATATGCGTATGATTTACAATGCGTGACCGAAATATCTCCAGAAGACTTAATAATTGATTTAGGTGATGGTTATCAGCTCAGGGTTGATTCCAAAAGCTATGCTTTTTTAGATGGTTTAGAAATTGATTATGTCAAAGACGGTCTTCAACATCGATTTGTATATATTAATCCAAATCAGACTGGACAATGCGGTTGTGGAGAAAGTTTTTCAGTTCGATAGTTTCTTAAGATTTCCTTCAGAAATGAATATCATTAAAACAATATTTACATTGTTTGAAGTTTCTGTTACTATTGAACACATGGTGTAGATTCTTATGGAATTTAGCGCTTTTTTTAATGATTAATAAATTTTATAAGGTAAGTGAAAATGAATCAAGCAGTTAACGAATTGCAACAATCTGAGTCTTTATCAGGTCATGTTGTTAAAGTAGTCAGAAATTATTTACAATCTCATAGCTCTAAAGATGCTGAATTAAATCTGTATGAAATTGTTTTAGAAGAAATTGAAGGTCCATTATTCCGCACTGTGATGGAAATGACTCGTTATAATCAATCTAAAGCTGCTCGCGTATTAGGCGTTAGCCGTGGTACATTACGTACTAAATTAAAGCGTTATTTTGATGATGAATTCATCGGTACCCGCGAAGATTAATTTTTTCTAAAAAAATTTGTTATACTGTTTTAAAAGTCGGTCAGGCAATCGCGCTTTGTTTAACAAGGTGAGGAAAGTCCGGGCTCCATAGGGTAAAGTGCCAGGTAACGCCTGGGAGACGCGAGTCTACGGAAAGTGCCACAGAAAATATACCGCCTGTAAAGGTAAGGGTGAAATGGTGCGGTAAGAGCGCACCGCGCGCTTGGTAACAAGCGTGGCAGGGCAAACCCCACTGGGAGCAAGACCAAATAGGAATTCATTTGATGCAAGTCAAAACGTACGACCCGTACGGAATTCGGGTAGGTCGCATGAGATAAATGGTGACATTTATCCTAGATGAATGGTTGTCCACGACAGAACCCGGCTTATCGACCGACTTTTTCTTTTTTTGATACATCAGCGCATTACTATCTCAATTCTTCAATCAAAACGGTTCATCCTTTTCTCAACTTTTGATAAAATATCTTTTTGAATCTTCTTCATTGGGGTTTTCTTTATGTTACTATGCCTAGATGTGGGTAATTCTCAGGTTTTTGGTGGATTGTTTGATAAGCAAAATCATTTGGTGATGCGCTTTCGCATGAGCTCTAAAAGCCAAACGTCTGATGAATTTGCTATCTTCTTAGTGCAGGTTTTGCGAGAAAATCATTTTGAACCCAAAGATGTCAAACATATCGCTATAAGCTCTGTTGTGCCTCATTTTGATTATTCTATTCGTGCAGCATGCATCAAGTATTTTTCAATAACGCCTTTTTTTGTTCATTCGGGCATGAAGAGTCCTCTTAATATTCAATATGTGCAATCACGAGAGCTAGGTGCTGATAGAATTGCCAATGCCATTGCTGCACTGGATATGTATCCTCAACAAAACCTAATCATTATTGATTTTGGTACGGCCATGACCTTTTGTGCTATTGATAAAAATGCGGCCTTTTTAGGTGGAGCCATCTTCCCTGGTATGCGTTTGTTGGTTGATACTTTAGCCAAAAATACAGCGAAATTACCTGTTGTTGAGGTGATGGCTATGGATGAGGCGGTTGCAAAAACCACAGTCACTGGTATTCAAAGTGGTATTTTTTTTGGAACCTTAGGGGCTTGCCGTGAATTAATTGCAACTTTTCGCAAAGAAGTCTTCAATCATGAACAAGTCAAAATCATTGCAACAGGAGGCTTTTCTGGTTTATTTGAAAAGTCAGGCATTTATGATGTTCATGTGCCGGATTTAATATTGCACGGTATTCGCATAGCTGCAAAAGACAATGATATTTATTTACACGCAAAAAAATAGTCTATAATAAATCTGTAAGAAAAATTTTTATGGAGAATAGCATGAAAAAAATGATGAGTTTAGCGATGCTATTATTATTTACTATAAATGCTTCTGCGACTGAACTAGCAAAATTAAATAATCAAACGAATGGATCCGAGGTCCAAAAGCTTAAAACTAAAGTACAAAGTGAAACTCTTAAGGAAAGACAAAAGAAAGAAAAACTTCTTGAGGCTGCTGCACAAGGTCGCGCTATTCGGGGTAAAAATTAATCTTTCCAAAATTGCCATGAGAAAATGATAAACATGGAAAAAATTTCTAGTCGGCCAGCAAGCATCGCCATTATTAATGTCGCTTTGCTTGCTTGCGATATGTCAGCATAAGAATTTGCCACGGCACCAAGTCCCATTCCTGAATTTGATAAAGTTGCAATAGTCATGGTAATTGCACTTAGCAAATCATTATTAAATAAAGTCAACAAAAAGATAACAAGCGCCATTAAGAAAATAAATGCTGAAATAAATGCAAACAATGATAATAAAATATCATTACCTAAAGGTTTTTGATTGTATTTGATTAAAGATACCGCTTGGGGATGAAGAAGTAATCGTATTTCTCGTTGGTAGAATTTACTCAGCAATAAAGTTCTTATCATTTTAATTCCACCACTGGTTGAGCCATGGCAACCACCGACCATCGAAACAATCAGTAAAATCACAAGAATCGGTAGTGGCCACTCTGAATAGTTCGCACATGCGGCCCCTGATGAAGAAACTAGAGAGATAATAGTAAAATAGATGTGTCTGAAATCTTTCGCATTCACATGGTGGTTATAAAGAAAATAAATCATACTGCTAAAAAAAATGCTTATCAGTATGAACTTTAAAAAATATCTGAATTCCTCTTCTTGCCAATATTGAGAAACTTTGCGGCGATTGATGGTGATATAATGAAGGCCAAAGTTGATACTGCCCAATAACATGAAAAATGGAGCTCCCCATTCTAATGCAGAATTTTTATAGAAAGCCAATCCATTGTCGTGCATGGTTAACCCACCAGTAGAAATGGTTCCAAATGTTTCCCCAATTGCACAAAACCAATCTAAACCAATACCACAGTAATATATAAAACATGAGATGGTTAATACAAGATAAACGGCCCAGAGTGCTTTTGCTGTTGAGGTGATGCGGGGTGTGAATTTGTTGTCTTTAAATGAACCTGGGGTTTCTGTACGATACAATTTCGTACCACCAATACCCAACAACGGCATAATGGCAACGGTTAAAACGACAATACTCATACCGCCCAAAAACTGTAATTGTTGTCTGTAAAATAATAATGCATGGGGCAATTGTTGTGGATGAGAAAATAAGGTAACACCTGTCGTTGTAAGCCCCGATACGGTTTCAAATATGACATCAATCATCGTTAAGTCTTGATTGAGAGAGATGGCAAAAGGTATGCTACCGTAAATACATATCAAAACCCAAAAGAGAACAACCAATAAAAAACCATCGCTGATTTGAATTTCTTGTTGATATTTCCTTCCCAGCAACCAAAGTAGCATGCCTGAAAGAAAAATACCTAAAAAGCTGTATAAAAAATCCAATAAATAGTTTTCATAGAAGATTTGATTGATAAGCATCGGGGGTAGCATTGCAATGCTAAAAAACATTAGCATGATGCCCAATAAATATGAAATATGTTTTAAGGCCATGGTTCACCGTTTTTACTTAAAAGGCATTTGAAAGATTTTTTCTAAATCACTCAATGCTTTAGGATCAATCATTAAAATTATAAGATGATCATGTTTTTGAAATTTGAAATTAGATGTGGGTTCAATTAATTCATTGTGTCTAATTACAGCAACAATACTACATCCCTCTGGAACATTGATCTCTGAAAGCCGCTTGCCAATGATATTGATTTGTTCATCCTTATCAATGAGCACAAGCTCTATCATTTCAGTGGTGGTATTTTGAAGTCGATGAACTTTAAGCATATGTCCACGTCGAATCTTTGTTAAGATGTGACTTGCTGAAATCAGTTCTGGAGATATGGCATGATCAATTGGGCTATCTTCAATCAATGGTACATAGGTTTTTCGATTCACCAACGCAATCGTTTGTTTTGCACCAAGATTTTTAGCCTGTAAACAAGACATGATATTGGCTTCATCTTCGTTGGTCACGGCACAAAATATATCAGTTTCATTGATATTTTCAGAAATTAAAAGCTCACTGTCGGCAATATCGCCTTGAAGGACATAGGAATGATTGAGATCACTGGCCAAAACATTGGCTATTTTTTCATCACGTTCAATCACTTTGACTTGATAATGATTTTCAAGATTTTTAGCAAGCTTACTGCCAATATGTCCGCCACCTCCAATGATAATTCTATAATTGGTATTGATTTGTGTGCAGATTCTGGAAATTAATTGATGCATGGCAAAATTTGTACCTAGAAAATAGACTTGATCATGAGGTTTAATGCAAAAATCATCCTTGATGCAAAAGAATTTTTTTTGCTGATAAAGCGCTACAGGAAAGATATTTAAATCTTGAATTTGACCTTTAAGTGTTTCAAATGAAGAATCTATTAAAGGATGGGAAGGCGTAAATTGTATGCTTGCCAGTAATATTTCACCATGATAAAAATCCAATACCTCTTCTGTGCCAGGAAATTCAATAATTCTCATTAAAGCAGAGGTTACTAATAATTCTGGTGATATTCTGATATCAATGGGTATATGAAAATTGGCATACAATTGTGGTGATGAATAATGACTGGAACGAATACGGGCAATTTTCAAAGGTGTTTTGAATAAGGAATATGCAATTTGACAGGCTATCATATTGACTTCATCACAATTTGTGACGGCTAATAAAACATCTGCATCTTGGATGCCTGCTTGAATTAATACATCTGGATAAGATGCATAACCACAAACGGTTTGTATGTCTAAACGTGAGGCTAATTTATCGAGTCGGGCAGGATTGATGTCGACGACGGTGATATCATTGTTTTCCAGAGATAAGTGTGTTGCTATTGAACTACCGACATCGCCAGCACCTAAAATAACAATATACATTTTTTTCTTATTTTTCTTAGAGTTCAGATTTTAGTGTGGATCACTCACTCAAATAATTCAAGTGTTTGCTAAACGAAAATGCCCCTGAAAAACTTCAACTGCAGGGCCTATTTGCTCTATTGGTCCTTGAGTATCAGGCCAATGAACGCTCAGTCCTCCGCCTTTGAGTTGCACCTGTATATGTGGGTTGAGTTGATAAAATTTTCGAACGACTGCAGCACTTGCTAGGGCACCACTGCCACATGCTTTTGTTTCACCACAGCCTCTTTCCCAAACACGTAATCTGATATTATTGCGGTCTTGGATAAACACAAAATTCACATTACATCGTTCTGGAAACATGGGGTTGTTTTCAATTTCTCTGCCAATTTGAGAAATATCCATGTGATTAAAAGCGTCCAAAGAATCAACAATTATCACCGCATGAGGATTGCCAACACTTAGCGCATGAAATTGAACATCATTTATCAAATATGAATCTTTAGTATTTGAAATCAGTGGAATATCTTCTGGTTTAAATGAAGGGCAGGGAAGTATAAGTTTTACAAATTCATTATCCATAATCTCCAATGAAAGTATGGTGGTTTTTGTTTTTAGACGGAATTTTTTTTGATCAGGTGCAATATATCGATGAATAAATTGAGCAACACATCTTGCACCATTGCCACACTGTCCTACTTCAGAACCATCGGCATTAAATATTTGGTAATCATAGACATCTTCTAACTGTTTGGATTTTGAAATTAACAACAATTGATCAAAGCCAATACCAAAATGCCTATCACTGAGATAGCAAATAAGCTTTGGATTAGGTAAAAAAGGGGTATTTAGTGTATCAATGACAACAAAATCATTGCCTAGTGCCTGCATTTTGCTAAAATTAATAGTTGTTGTCATGATGATGGTCTTGTGGAAGATATAAAGGTCCTTTCAACCCACAGCCATTGAGGGCGGGAAGGAAGCATATGATCATAAAAAAACGTTTTAAATAAGGCATATTTTGATTATGCTAAATGATAAGCATCAATGAATTGGACATACTATGTATATTAAAGAACCTGCAGAAAAAGCTCAAGCTATTGTCATATGGTTACATGGTTTAGGCAGTAATTATCAAGATATGGCTGCCTTGTCCGATGCTTTGTCAGTTAAAGAATCAGTTAAACACATCTACTTACAAGCACCCGATAGGGCTGTCACCATTAATGGTGGCATGCGTATGCCTGCTTGGTATGACATTCAAAATATTACTCTTAATAGTCGCGAAGATTTACAGGGTTTATTAGAAAGCCAAAATACCTTAGAAGCAGTGATAGACCAAGAAATCCAACAAGGCTTATCTTCAGAAAAAATATACTTGGCTGGTTTTTCTCAGGGCGCTGCTGTGGCATTATTTACTGGTATTGCTTGTGAGCAGCGCTTAGGAGGTGTGATTTGTTTATCGGGTTATCTTCCATGCGTAGAGCATCTTAAAATCAATCAACAGCACACACTGCCTATTTTTTTTGGGGTTGGGCTTTATGATGATGTTGTGTTGCCACAATGGACTCAAATAGGTTTTCAATTTTTAAAACAACATCAGTATCGAGAATTGATTTTGCAAGAATATAATATGGCACATGCAGTATGCTCTGAGGAAGTTCAAGATTTATCAAAATGGCTCTCAGAACGCATTCAAATAAATATTCAAAGAGATTTAATGTCGGCGGAGGGTGATTTATGACATTGGTCAAACGCTCAAGAGTAGTACCCTATTCCTGTGAACAAATGTATGAATTGGTGAATCGAATTGAGGATTATGAACAATTTTTACCATATATTTCTAAGGGAATTGTCCATCATCGGGATGACGCAGAAGTTCAAGCAACTTTAGAAATTGAAGCTGCGGGGGTGACTAAGTCATTTACGACACGCAATCGATTATCACGCAACAAGATGATAGAAATACGTTTAATTGATGGACCGTTTCGTCATTTGGAGGGTTTCTGGCGTTTCGATGAAACTCAAGAAGGCTCCATGATTTCTTTTGACCTTGAGTTTGAATTTTCTAATAAAATGATATCAATGTTTTTGGGTCCTGTTTTCGAGCAAATTGCCGACAAAATGGTGGATTCTTTTTGTGAAAGAGCAAAAGATTGTTATGAAGTTGAGTGTTGAAGTTTTTTATCATTGTGAAGGTCAGCTGCATCATGTTAATGTTGATTGGTTCGAGGGTATGCGTGTTACTGATGCCCTAAATCAAGCAAAATATGCCTTAACTGATAAGCAAAGTATTGGAATTTTTGGAAAATTGGTGAGTTTAGATACTTTGGTGATGCCAGGCGACCGAATTGAAGTTTATCGACCTTTATTGATTGATCCCAAAGAGGCGCGACGAAATCGAGCCTCTTTGAATAAAAAAAAGAAATAAATTATTCGTTTGGAATTTTGATGATTTTAACCAGTTTATCGTTTTCGAAAAATAAACTGGTTCTTTTGACCATGATAGGTCCTTCACCACGTTGAAATGTAAACACATAATCCCATCGGTTCTTTTGAAAAGTTGGGGTGATGAGAGAATTCCCTAAAATAATTGCAGCATCTGTTTTGTGCATACCTATTTTTAATTTTTTGAGCTTTTCATATTGTAGCAAATTGCCTTGTTGTGTTTTTGTTTGAGCAAATGATAAATAGTGACAAGCAGTCAAAGAAGAAAGGCAGACCATTATAAACATAACGCTGAATAATTTTGTGATGCGTATCAAGCCATAGCTCCTTGCTAGATTTTCAAATGAGAAGCCAATCATAACATGTTGCTATAATAATTCCAGCAAGGAATTGATACTCGAGAATAAATTTTCATAAACGATTTCAGCTTGTTCAGGGTCTTTGAGAAGTAGGGCGTTGCACTCTAGTTCTATACCAATGTAACTGGATTCATTCAAATTTTTCCTTAAAAAACTGGTGTAATTATCCGCTTTTCCTGTTCTTGGATAATTCAAACGAACTTTAAAATTAGTTCTTTTACTAAGAATTTCATTTAAAACCCTGGCTACTTCTTTTTCCCCATGTCGATGTGGATCATACAATAAGCCGATGGCTGCATTGTGCTCTATGCCTTTTTCAACAGGATTAAAAGTATGTATGGACAAATGAAGCACTTGCTCATCTTGTTGGATATGTTTATCTAATAAGCTTTCAAATTGTTGGCGATAGCTATCATAATATTGTTGCAATAAAATGGTTTTTTCTTCGGGCGTTAATTTTTGAAGAACATGCTCTGGAAAGCAGTGATCTTTGATTGAGGATTTATTTAAGTCGATAAGAAGACGACTTAATTGTCCTAATATAAAATCACAGTTAAGTTTTTTAGCGAGGTTCAAGGTTAACTCTTTTGCAAAAGGATCAAATGCCGCAAAAGATTGCATGAGTTCTTCATTAATATTTAAATCACTTAACAAATGTTGCCATTGTTGCGGAAGATGATTACTGGCATGTTCACAGCTTAATATCAAAATGGTTTCTTTCATTTTGGTTCACTTTTGAAATCATTGAATTGTTCTGCTCGTGCGATATCCCAAGAATTTTTAAAACTTTTGGGAATATTTTTTCCTAACAGACTTCCAGGTTCAATAAACTCATAAACTTCAGTTAATGGAACAGTTCGATTTAAACGAATTCTTTTCATTAAGAAATAGGGCTTGATTTGCGTAGAGGATGTGAGCCCCATCGCACCGACAATTTCTAAAAAGCTTTTAATGGTATTGTCGTGGAAGTTTTTGACTCGAATTTTTTTCTCATCAACCACAAGTCCCCTTTGCAAGCGCTGATTTTGGGTTGCAACACCTGTAGGACAAGTATTGGCATTACATTGTCTGGATTGAATACAACCCAATGCAAACATCATGCCACGTGCTGAATTGAATAAATCAGCACCAAGTGCAATATGATAAACCATGTCAAAACCGGTAATAATTTTACCACTCGCAATAATACGAATTTGGTCTCTTATACCAATTCCTGTCAATGCATTGTGAACAAAAATTAACGCATCATCTAAGGGTTCCCCCATGTAGTTACTATATTCAGGGGGGGCGGCACCTGTGCCACCTTCACCACCATCCACGGTGACAAAATCAGGAATAATGCCTGTTTTTAAGACAGCTTTACATATGGCCAAAAACTCATGGTGTTGACCAATACAAATTTTAAAACCAACGGGTTTGCCGCCAGATAATTCTCTGAGTTTTTGAATAAATTCAAGCATTTCAATAGGTGTATTAAAAGCAGTGTGCGCAATGGGAGATAAAATATCATGCCCCATTTTAACCTTTCTGACTTCAGCAATTTCTGGTGTGACCTTGGCAGCCGGTAATATACCGCCATGCGCAGGTTTTGCTCCTTGAGAAAGTTTAACCTCAATCATTTTTACTTCAGGTCGAGTTGATTCTTTTTGGAATTCTTTGGCGGAAAAGTGTCCTTCATCATCCCGACAGCCAAAATATCCCGTTCCAATTTGAAAAATTAAATCTCCACCTTGTAAGTGGTAACGGCTGATACCGCCTTCGCCTGTGTTATGGGCAAAATTACCCAATTTTGCACCAAGGTTCAGGGCCTCAATGGCATTGGGAGAAATTGCTCCAAAACTCATAGCAGAAATATTCAAATGTGATGCAGCATAAGGTTGTTGGCATTGTTGATTGCCAATGACAATACGTTGTTCGACTTCTTCAGGTGCTACTGGCACAATAGAATGTTTCATATAAACATAACCATTGGCTTTGGTATCCATGATAGTTCCAAATGGCATGGTATCATTTACATTTTTTGAACGCTGATAAACGATAGAGCGCATTTCACGACTAAAAGGTTTTTCTTCATTATCATCGGCTATAAAGTATTGTCTTATTTCAGGTCTAATAAATTCTAGTATGTAGCGAATATGTCCAAGGATTGGAAAGTTTCTTAAAACGGAGTGTTTGGTTTGGATTAAATCATAAGCAGCTACACCTAATAAAGTTACAGTAATTAATACAAACAAGCGCCAATCATGACTAAAAATAATAAAATGAAATACCAAAACCATACAAACTGCAAATGTTAAATACCATTTCCTTCTCATGGATAATTCCTTACCAATATTTTGGGTACCAGATTTGTGATTCGACAGCTTTTTTTATAGTTTTTGCATTGTTTTTCAAAGGTGAGTAACCGTCGATAATCGCTTGTTTAATAATCGCAGTTGCAATCTCTATACTGATGCCTCTGATGGCTGTCAGCGGTGGTAATAATGAATCATGGATATCACCATGACTTGGACACTGATTTGCCAAGGTTTGCGCGGCCACTTCGAATAAATTAGCAGGAACCCTTTGCATCTTTCCAGCAATAATGCCAAGCCCCATCGCTGGGAAAATATAGGCATTGTTACATTGAGCAATGTTGTAGGTCGACTGATTGTAGGAAGGCTTTGGAAAGGGGCTACCCGTTGCAATGATTGCTTTTCCATTGGTCCAATTTAAAATATCTTGTGGGGTAGCCTCACATTTTTCATTGGGGTTTGACAAAGGAAAAATAATTGGACATGGGGTATAGCTTGCCATTTTTCGTACAACAGCTTCAGTAAAGTGCCCAAACTGTCCTGAAACGCCTATAAGGGCAATGGGTTTTGCTTTTTCAATGACTTCTTCTAAATAAATAGGTTGAGTGGTGTCAAACAGGTTTTTGATTTTTTCTTTCGATTGAACAAAGGGTTTTTCAAATTCTTGTAAATTGGTCATGCCATCATGAATTAAACCATTTCTATCAATCATGTAAAACATGCTATTGAGTTTATCTTCAGGCATTTGTTTACTTTTAAATACATTTTTAATTAAATTGGCAATCCCACAGCCTGCAGAGCCTGCACCATAAATTGCAATTTTTACATCCTCAAGAGGGATATCAAGTTTTTTGATGGCCGATAACAAGGTTGCCCCTGCAATAGCAGCAGTCCCTTGAATATCATCATTAAAACAACAAATTTTATCTTTGTAGATATTTAACAATTGATTGGCATTTTGTTGGGCAAAATCTTCAAACTGAATAAGTATATTAGGAAATGTTTTGGTGAGGTGCTGAATACACTCGTCAACAAAGTCTAGATAGGGTTGCCCAGTTAAGCGTTCATGACGCCACCCGAGGTAGTCTTTGGCATTGAGTCTTTCTTGGTTATTCGTACCCACATCAAGAATAATGGGGAGGGTGTAGGCAGGGTGAATGCCAGCCAATAAGCAATACAAGGATAATTTTCCTATAGGGATACCTAAACCGCCAACGCCTTGGTCACCAAGACCTAAAATACGTTCGCCATCTGTTATTACGGTAATTTTAATATCACGATTTTTTTTGATATTTTTGAGAAGATCAGGAATATGTTTTCTTTCAGGATAACTTAAATAAATACCACGGGGTCTGCGATAAATTTTACTAAATTCTTGGCAGGCTAAACCAACTGTTGGCGTATAGATTATAGGCATGGTTTCAACAGGATTTTCAAGCAAGTAACGATAAAATAAAGTCTCATTCATATCCTGGAGGGCTCTTAAAAATATATGTTTTGCCATCGGATCATTTAAATTATGAAAAGACCAATCGATACGAGTTAATTGTTCTTCAATGGTTTCAATATTGGGTGGAATCAAACCGTGAAGTTGATATTTTTTTCGCTCGGCTTCACTAAATGCAGTGCTTTTGTTCCACAGAGGCTGTTCAATTAAGGCCTCACCAGATAGTTTTTTTGCTTTTTTTAAAAAGTCCATGTTGTCAATCCATTGCTAAGCTTTATTTTAATATAGCATAAATAAGTGGATTTAATGCAAGATTTTTATAATTAAAAAATATATAATGCGCCTATTTTTGACGCATTAATACTGCATATGAAGCCTTCTCTTTTAAAAAAAGTTCCCCAAGAAATTCAAAATCATTGGTTTAGCGCGGGGTTCACAGAACAACTCAACGCATTGAAAACGCCATTAATTAATTTCACAGAAGCCCCGGCAAAAGCAAGAAAATTGGATAAATCTAGCAAAATACAATTATTAATTCTGTTAGCTTTTAATTTATCTGATTTTTCTTATAGTGCTTTATTGCAATGGATAAATGATGTTGATTTGGAATTGGTTGATTGCGTAGAGCTTATTCCTTACTTAAAAAATGCCAATCTTTTATATCATCTAAGAATCACTCAACCGCAATTAATGTCAAGGATTCGAAGCCTATTAGAAGAGCGTGCCGATGAGTTCATGAACTATTTTTTAAAATATGAAAAAAATGATGTGATGCACTTTTTAAATGATTGTAAAATGAGTTTTTTAAAAACCTGGGCACAAGATAATCATGCCACAGTTTTAGATTTTTGTTTGACTACAACAGATGCCGCTTGGTATATCGAGTTGTTGCCTTTATTGGATGAAGAGGCTTTGCGAAAACACGTTGGCGCGAATGAATCATTAATTTATGACCAAATGAATTCTCCCTTACTTTCAGTGTTAATTCTCAAATTGAAAGACTATTTTCCAAATTTTATTCGTGAGTTACTTTACGCCAAAAGGTTTGAATTTTTTAATGCGTTGATTCAAAATGGACATTTTTCTCTTTTTAAAAAATTATTTGACTTTTTAGAAGAAAACTTCAGCGAACGCCACTCCAGGGTAAACCTAGTAAAATTGTATATTTATAGTCAAGATCTTCGACCATTTTATTTGGCAGTTAAGTATAAAAACTTTGATTTTATTCGTTGGGTCGCTGACAGAATCCCCGGCGAACTAGCCACAATTTTAAAATCCACATCTTTTTTAGCGCAAAAGATAGCGCTTGCTTATCGTCATGATGATATATTTAACTTTTTGGGTGAGCAATCAGGTGATCATCAAATGCTTCACCATTGCGTACAATTCGGTAGTTTTGAGAATGAAGACTTTGATGGTGATTTTTTAAATATTGCATTACAGTTTGATTTAGTTGAAAAGCGCGATGAGTTTTTCCAAAAAATATGTGAAAACTACTCCCCGGAAGATCTTATCTTTAATAATAAGTTTAATTTGCTGACATCTGCGGCAAGTAGTGGAAACTTGTCTAATCTAGAATGGGTATTACATCAAGCGCAAATTATTTCACCTGATACAGATAACCTAGATCAATTACTCATCAATGCAAAATTTGAACCTTTCATTTTTGCGGCACTTCAAGGCCATGTCCATGTTTTAGAATGGTTAATTGTAGGCATGAGTCCTGATTTAAGAGATGAGTTATTCATTGCGTTTCAAAAATTTTTCCAGGCATCTTATCAGAAAGAGCTCAAATATCGATTACCATTTTTACAATGGCTTTCAGAATTATTTGAGGACAGAATTAGCGAACTTTTAATCGATAAACATTTCAGCTCTTTCAAACATGTGCTTTCATTAGGTGATGCAGAGGTGCTGGACTGGATTTTTCGTACAACAGGGCGTTCTATTATAAATTTACCAGAAATTGTCCAGGTGCATATGTTTGAAATAGCGCTTAATTTGGGACGGATTGAATTTTTAAATAGAATGATTTGTTCTTTATCTTCCAAAAAATTCAATCAAATTACTCAACAATTAGATTTCCAACATTTATCACTTCCATTAAGTCCCGAAACTATGACATGGGTAAATACCTATACCCGTATTGAATTACCGACTGAAGAAGAGTCATCAGCTGTGGATGATATTGATTTATCTATGCCCTCTCTAACTGAACTGGAATCTCTCGATATTAAAACACTTACAAAAACAGCCAAGAGCCAAGGATATTTAATATTTGAGAGTTGCGTAAAACATGGTCTTTTAGATTGTCTGGATTACTTGTCTAAAAATTTACCGAAAGTGTTTTTGAAGATATTAATTCGTAATGATTATCGTTTGATTAAACAATCACTCGATTTTCAACAATTTGCAGTTTTTGAGTTTTTAGTCATGCAACTGAGTCTTTTAGATGATGTTGTTGTATTGCCAATATTAAATTGGCTGGAATTATTTTTTGCGCATGAAAATATTTCTGCAATCATTTGGATATTTGAAGCGGATTTATTAAATATTCAAACTTTGACTTCTGAGGGTTTTGTAAAAATATTCGATTCTTTGATTCAATCTGATTCGAACATGGTGATGGATTTTGTATTTCCAAGCATTAAACCTCAAATCGCAGAATTGGTTGCCAGTAGACTCGATTATATTAGTATATTAATTAATCATGAGTTTTTCTTGACTGTTGAAGAATTATTGAAAGATGTTGCATTATTTGAGAATTATGAAAGCTTAATTTATCAAGCCGAGCATCGAGATGAGCTTTTTATTTCATTTATGGCTGAATTGACAGAAAAATATTTTACAGAGATCTTTGAAAAGCAACAATTTGCTGAAAATATTGATTTTTTATACCATTTGGTTCGTTATAGTATTCAACATTCTCGACATGAGGAATGGGTGAAAAAAGCTATTTCTTTGGCTGAGTTTAGACCAATGGCAGTTCAATTTGATAATCAATTAATAAGACTATGTATTCGAATACAAGACCAAGAAATCACGAACTTATTATTAGCCATTCCTGAAGTAAGAGCCTTAGCTCAAGAACACCAATTTTATGCTGCAGAACAACGTTTGGATACGAGTGAAGAGTCAGCGATGCGAGCATTGAGTTGTTTTGACCAAGAAAATTTAAGATTGGCTATTGATCATTATACGCCTCGGTTAGAAACATTGACCGTAAGCTTGGTGATTAATCGCTTAAAACTACGTCTTATCAAAGAATATGCAAAAAATCCTGCAGAAATTCAAATCAAAAGTGAAAGAGTCGCATTGCCTGTCAGTTGGGATAAATTTGAGAAATTGTCTCTAGGTCGTTATCAAAATCGTGCACTTAAAGCTTATTATCAGCATGAAGTACATACTGCTCTTCGTTTTCTGTCTATGCCCAATTGTTGGATTGACCCAGATATGAACCCAGAATGGATAGAGGTTAATGAGCAAGGTCAAAAAGGAGCGGCAATCAAACCATTCATTTCTTTGCTTGCCATTTTATATCTTGCTGTCAACGATAAAGATATGCAGCCAAACGAGGATTTTACCATGCAATCTCGTTGGCATCATTTTTACTTACAATTGGCCTTGGCAGGGCGTGCACACAATATTGAAAAAAAGGTGGTTGTTCTAGATGCCGATGGCAACGAAACAGAACGTGAGGTTGATGATATGAAGGCTGATAAGCCAACTTGTGGTAGAGGTATCATGAGGAATTTGCATCAATGTGTTTTGGGGCATCCTTTGTTTACTTATTTAAATTTAGATACCTTAAAGCAAGAAGTGAATAGTTTTGTTTACCGTTACTATCGAGATGGATTAGATGTTGAATCAGCCAAAAGGCTTCAAGATGCATTTGACCTTTATATAATTGATGGTGATATGAATGCTTTCCAAGTCTTAAAATCATTTGACATCCCTGAAGATAGGCAAGCACTTTGTATTGAAGAGTTTAAAACACAATATAAAAGCAAGTGGACAAGTCATTTTGAGCAATTTGTCCGGGATAAATTTAGAGCCGGTGAAACAGATGCTCATGTGATAAATTTTCATCAATCCAGTGTGCAACAAGTTTTGGATGCCTTGATGCGTAAAAGAAAAGGTGAAGACAATTCGGCGGGTCCTAAAAGACATTGTGCATGATTAAGCATAGTTACAAAACATCTTTTGGAGGGGGCTTTTAGGCCCCTT
>DHHZ01000031.1 GCA_002403515.1 Legionellales bacterium UBA4759
ATTTCGGGAAGGCTGTAAAAATGGCGACCACTGTCGCACCGAAGATACCAATTAAAATCCAAAAAAAGCCAGCAATTAATACCGATTTATAACGATATTGTGGTTTCGGATCGCATTCTTTGCCAGAGCAAATGGCAGCCGTAATTGCTGCTAGACCAATAGAAAAACAACCAAATGGCGCAAATAAAAAATTACACAAACCAGTTATGCTTATCAAGGGTGAGGCTTCGAGTTCATATCCCGCATTGGTCATGACCGAAAGACCGGTGATATTTTGCGAGGTCATGGTGACGACAAATAAAGGAATGCCCACACTGACTAAACTGGCCCAATGAAAATCTGGCATCGTAAACACAGGGGTTGTCAAATGCCAACTTAATTGAGGAATAACGAATAACCCACGTGAGCTTGCATCAATGACCCCAACCAATAAGACAAGCATTATCACGTAACGAGGCGTGAAACGTTTACCTAATAAATAGGTCAATAACATCAGTCCCACCAACTCCATATCGGTTTGAAAACTGGAGAATACATCCATACCAAAACGCAATAAAATCCCGGCAAGCATAGCAGCTGTAATCGTTTTTGGGATGGATTTCATCAGCTTATCAAAAACACCGGTCAAACCCACCAGCATGGTTAAAAAAGAAGCGAACATAAAAGCTGCAACCGCTTGTGACATATTGACGCCATTCAAGCTAGTCACCAATAAAGCCGCCCCTGGTGTGGACCACCCCGTTAAAATCGGCATTTTATAATGCCATGAAAATGCAATCGCGGTAATAGCGATACTGATGCCCAATGCAAAAATCCAAGAACCCATTTCTACAGAGTTTGCACCAGCATTTTGAGCCGCTTGAAAAATAATTAAAACTGAACTGGTAAATCCGACCAATACAGCAACAAATCCTGCAACAACATGCGATATAGAGAAACTTTTCTTTTTCATTTGAAGACTTAAATATTAAATTGTGAACGAAGTTTTACATAATTTTGGTATCTTTTTTCTGAGATTTCTTGATTTTTAACCGCATCTAATAATGCGCAGTGAGGCGATGTTATATGATCACAATCACGAAATTTGCACTGTCCGATAAAAGGTCGAAACTCTTTAAAACCCCAAAGTAAATCTGGTTTTGTTACTTTCCATAATCCAAAAGAACGTACTCCTGGTGAATCTATGATAGCACCAGAATTAGGAAGATGGAAATAATATGCGTTGGAGGTGGTATGTTGTCCAAATTCATGAATCGCCGACAGCGGCGATGTGGCTAAAGATTTATCAGGCAAAAGCAAATTGATCATAGTTGATTTCCCAACACCTGACTGCCCAACAAAAATACTAACCTCTCCTTCTAAAATACTTTTCAAATCCAAGACATTGGGGTTTAATTGTGAATTGCTTAAAAATTTATGCACCAATGGTTCATAAGCTTGGCGTAACATCAATTCATAATCGCCATCATCCAAATCATTTTTATTAAAAACAATACTGACCTTCACACCCAATAGCTCAGCCATGACCAAATAACTATCAATCAACAGCTCTGAGAACAGTGGTTTAGGAGCAACCACAATGATAAGTTGGGTGATATTTGCCGCTAAAGCTTTGTATTGTTGATAACGGTCAGGGCGACCTAATTCCGTTTGGCGAGGAAAGACTCTTTCAATCACACCTTGATTGGCGGTTGCTTTTTGCCAATATACTCTATCTCCGACGACCAATGAATGGATATCAGCACGAATGGTACACAAGACTTCACGATGGTCATCCATGGACTCAATCAATGCTTGTTTCTTACCACGGGTAATAACCAACCCTTCAAGGGCATTTTCTGTGTCAAAGGTTTGTTGTTTTTTTTCTATTCGACCTTTTTGCTGTATGGTGAGCTTTTTTTTGCTCATGCCGTCACTCATTATTCAATTATGCTTTATTTTGCCATTGTCATACTAAAATTGCGAGTGTCCAAAGCATAAAAAAAGCTTATAATAACTAAAAAAATTGAATATTTACTATGAAAATCTATTTAGTCGGCGGTGCGGTACGAGATCAACTTCTGGGCCTTCCCATCCAAGAGAAAGATTGGGTTGTGGTTGGTGCAACACCAGAAGCATTATTAGCTCAGGGTTACCAACAAGTAGGAAAACAATTTCCAGTATTTTTACACCCTAAATCTAAAGAAGAGTTCGCTCTGGCTCGCATTGAATCCAAAAGCGGACATGGCTATCAAGGTTTTAAATTTGACTTTAATCCACACATCAGTCTTGAAGAAGACTTGGAGCGTAGAGATTTGACCATCAATGCCATGGCGATGGATGAAAATGGGCAAATCATAGACCCCTATGGTGGACAAAAAGATATTCAAAACAAGACACTTCGCCATGTATCAAAGGCTTTTGTAGAGGACCCTCTTCGAGTCTTAAGGACTGCGCGTTTCCATGCACGTTTTTTCAACTTAGGCTTCCATATTGCACCAGAAACCATGGTTTTAATGCAACAATTGGTGGCATCTCAAGAACTCAATTATTTATCAGCCGAACGGGTTTGGAAAGAATGGGAAAAAGCATTAAACACCGATAATCCTGAAATATTTTTTCAAGATTTAAAAATACTGGGCGCCCTTCCTGGTGAAATAGCAAACTTACCTACCACTGAACTTGCCGCTATCTCTAAGTTAACGTCAAATCCTGATATTCGTTTGACCATCTATTTGATGCCCTTAAATGATTTAAGTATTTTAAAACATTTAAAGCTACCACTTCATCTACAAAGAAAAATTGAGCTTTTTAAAAACGAACATCAAAATCTCAATATTCATCAACATCAAAATGCAAAAAGTATTTTAGCGGTACTTCAAAGAACCGATGCTCTAAGAAAAAACCAAGAATTTCTTGAACTACTGGATTGTTATGAAATTTTTAATCCAGCCATGCTTAACACCCAAAATTCAATCACTTGGAAAGAAATTCTTCAGGAAATATCTAAAATTCGCTTACCTGAAAACATGCAAAAAGATAAAAATATTGCTAATATACAGCACTATTTTGAAACTCAAAGACTACAAATAATTCATCAAAAGGTATTTTCTAAATGATTGATAAAAACAATTTGATTTGGATAGATTTGGAAATGACAGGATTATCCCCTGAATTTAACCAAATTTTAGAAATTGCAACGGTTGTCACCGATAGTCAACTCAATGTCATCGCTCACGGGCCTGTGTTTGCCATTCAAACGCCTAGTGAAGTTTTAATGGGAATGGATGATTGGAATCAAAAGCATCATAGTTCATCAGGACTCTATATGCGGGCATTGGAGAGTCAAGTAAGCGTCCAACAAGCAGAGCAATTCACTATTGAGTTTTTAAAAAATTTTGTACCAGCACAAAGTTCACCCATGTGTGGCAATAGCATTTGTATGGACAGACAATTTTTAATAAGACACATGCCGCAATTGGCTAATTTTTTTCATTATCGACAAATCGATGTCAGTAGTTTCAAAGAAATGTGCAAACGATGGTACCCAGAAAAGACAAAGTTTGATAAAATCAGTAAACATCTTGCTCTGAATGATATCTTTGATTCCATCGAAGAACTCAAATATTATCGAGAACATTTTTTTATAGGTTAAATTATGCAACGCGAGCGTTTAGAACTACCCGATGGTGCCAACAAGTTATTGTTACACTCTTGCTGCGCCCCTTGTTCAGGTGAAGTCATGGAAGCCCTTATTGCTTCTGAAATCGATTTTACTATCTTTTTTTATAATCCCAATATTCACCCCGAACAAGAATATGAAATTCGAAAAAATGAGAATATCAAATTCGCAGAACTTCATAATATTCCCTTTGTTGATGCCGATTATGATAAAGACAATTGGTTTGAACGGGCCAAAGGCATGGAGTGGGAACCAGAACGTGGCATTCGATGCTCGATGTGTTTTGATATGCGTTTTGAAAGAACAGCTCTTTATGCACATGAACATGGCTTTCCTGTGATATCCAGCTCTTTAGGAATATCCAGATGGAAAGACATGAACCAAATCAATACCTCAGGAATTAAAGCCGCTAGCAAATATCCCGACCTGGTGTACTGGACTTATAATTGGCGTCAAAAAGGTGGCGGCGAAAGAATGTATCAAATCGCCAAACGAGAAAACTTTTATAAACAAGAATACTGTGGCTGTGTTTACTCAATGCGAGATACCAATCGCTGGCGTATGCAAAATGGTCGCAACCGAATCAAAATTGGTCAAGAATTTTATCAAGAAAGCGGCTGTGGCAGCTGTATAGAAAATTCTTCTGAACAAAACACCTAGTGGCGACAAATCGCCACTATTTTTTAGTTATAATATCTTATGTTTATATCTTCAAATCCAGCAGAGAAGCTTATTAAAAAACAATTGCGAGAGCTTGGCTTTGGGCCAGTTCACATCCAAAGGCTGATGTACCCTGTCCAACAAGAACCTCGATTTTTAGAGTTTTTGTTAAGTAAGACGAAACAATTAATTGGTGATACTTGTGGTATAACTCACTGCCAAATTTCGATTATCTCATGTCAATCCAATCCTCAGCTTAATCTAGAGGCCTATTTGGAATATTACCAACAGTTACTCAGCTATGGTTTGAATTTCAATCTGGTCATTGAATTGGTGAATTACCATCAACCTCATTATCTCTTTCCACTATTAATTAATCATTTACCAAAATTTGCCGATTTGAATTTTAATGGGGATGATTTAATTTATTTTGTGTATCTATTGGAAAGCGAACCGCAAATTAATAGCATGCTTACATATTGGCCAATACTGGTTGATTTAAACCTAACCAAACCTGAATTTGATGATCTTATCCATCATCCAGAGTTTGAAAAATTAATGCAAATTTATAAAGACTTGTTAGAAAAAGGTTTATCTCCCGAACAAGGCGCTTTAATTTTCAAATCGATTTATCAACTGCCTGAGTTTGAGCATTACTTGAATTGCATCACAGAAGAATTGCCCATATTGCATCTGGAAAAAGGGTATAATTTATCATCACTTTTAAAAATTTTACACAGTGAACAAGGTACTAACAAAATCAATTTGCTTTACGGTATGAGTGATAAACTTCTTGGTTATCAATTTACCCGTGATGAGTTAATTCATCTGTTAGACCACCCACAAGGGATATTTCGTATAAAAACTCTTGCTCAACGTTCACCCGAATTGAAATTAGAAAAGCTCACCCCGATTAAAATTATCTCAACAGTACTTGCTGAGATAAATGATCCCTTATCTGTCATCTATCAAAATGAAATGAGTGATTATTTAAGAGAAATTGATGAAGAACGTGAAAAGTATTATGCAGAAGCAAGCGTTTCAAAATTTTTATCCTTTTTTCAAAACAAAAAAGATAAAACCCAAGAAATCATCGAATGTTTTGATATGGCTATTGAAGATATCTATTCAAGAAGCCTAAAACCCTAACTTCATTAGAATTAGGAAGGGGTTTAAACCCCTCCTCTCAGATAACGTAAAGCCATATTGTCATTTTCAAGAATGGATGACGTGTTATAAACAGGCGCTTGACCATCTTTTAGACGCACACGACAAGAAAAAAATCCCATCGTAGGCTCTAAATGAACATTGTCATTGCCCTCAACCCAAAATAAGTCGGGCTTTCCACTTGAATCCATGTGTAATGTGTATGAAGGGTCCCAAAGGCTATAATATTTATCAACTCGCATTTCAACATCTGTGGTATACCCTTTTTCTACACTTACTTTTCCATCTGAAAATAATGATTTGGGTGGCCACTTGGGGTGATTATGCGGGTTCTTGGGATCTGCATCATAAAACTTAGCACTGCTGGGTGATAAACGACTGATGTATAAGGTCTCATCCAATTCATTAATCACATCAAAAGTGTTACATGTGGTAGGGCCTGCGGCACTAACGATTACAACACCGATAAGACACAAAGCCCCAACGCCCATCCAAAAATTTGGGGTATTGGTAAATTCTCTTAAACGCGTTGCATAGCCTTGCAGGACTTGTAAATTAAAACTAAAATTCGTTGATTGCGGAATTTCCGAATTAACCTCTTCAATGTGCGTACTAGCCGCTAACTCTAATTCACCTGATGCTATAGCTTGCATAATCCTAACCTAAAAAAATAAAAGCATTCAATCATAACATTATGATAGAAAATATATCAATGCTTTTGCGCATGCATTTTCCAATGCACAGCAGAGGTATGATATGAAGCTGATTTTCGCACAAAAAATTGGCCATTTTTCTCAAAAATTCGAACCCTTGTATTCAAAGGAATTTGTGTAGAGTATTGAGTAATGGTCAGTACTTTAGCATAGGGAATAGATTGTACTTTCATTTCATAATGAGGAAAATTTTTATGAGAAACATCAGATATATACCCTGTTGATGTCCCAATAATACCACCCAATATACCATAATAAGCAGCACCAGCAGCAGCGCCTACAATACCACCAACCAGAAAACCACCTAATGTTGGAACATCGGCAGCAGCAATAACCAATCCAACGCCTGTACCAATTAAAACTCCACCAATTCCACCATATGTCAAACCTTGGATAGCGCCTTTTTTGGTATGAGCACCTGGTTTTAAATCAAAATGATGTAATGGAGTGGATTGCATAACAATACCATCTCCAACATAATTCGTTGTTGCACAACCACCAAGAGATAAAACTGATGAAGCCATAACTACCAAAATAACAAATTTCTTAAACATATTTAACACCAAACGAACAAATCGAAATTCTAACACAGTGACAAATAAAAAGTCACCGTATATTTATATAAAAATCAAATGGGTTAAACTTTTTTCACAAATTCAGATTTTAATGTCATAGGACCAATGCTATCAATTTTACAATCAATCGGATGATCTCCACCAACGATACGAATATTTTTGACTTTTGTGCCCACTTTAATCACCAATGATGAGCCTTTTACTTTTAAATCTTTGATGATAGAGACACTATCGCCATCCTGAAGAATTTGACCATGGGCATCTTTGATGGCTTCAGAAGTATTTTCGTCTTCGATATTTTCTTGCCATTCATGTCCACACTCAGGACAAACAAAAAAACATCATCTCAATAGGTGTAAGAACTTTGACATTGGGGACAATTGGGTAGATTCTCTGACATTTTTTTACTTATGAATTAAAGTTTCATATATTTTAGCACAGAAATTAAAAAGAAAGCGCCTAATAAGGCGCTTAGCCATATTGTAAAATATAAGGCATTTTTTCCATTTATTTTTAGATCATTTCATCACTTTTTGTTTTAAAATAAGACAAAAAAACATTATCGAGTATTTGAAACAAGGGTGAAACCTTCATCCACAGAATCTTTCTCTGAAACCTTATTATGCTGATTACACCTTGAATTAACTGTAACAATAAAACGAGTAAAGAATGAAATGATTGTAATTGGCGGAGCTAACAATATATGCAAAGCATAGATTAGGCTTATACTAAAACTATAGCATGCCAATATCAAATCATCTTTTACATCGTCCCTAGTTCTAGTCATGGTATAAATACAGGCCCTTAACAAAAAGTATATAGCTGAAAATATTAAGACTAGTGAATTAAATACGTGGACTATTGGACCAAAAAAAATTGCAAAGAAACTTTTCAAGAAATCTTCTTCATCACGATATTTAGTTAAAATATCATTCAAATAACATGGTGTTTTAGCATTCAGTAACAAGACTAAAAGACGATCCATAAATAAAATTTCTTTGTATTTTTTTTCTCTATCATTATTACCAAAACGAGCGTTAATTTCTTTAGCAACTTCACTTGGTAAGTTTTGTTTATCCCATTCCCAGCTTTTTATATAATATGGGTGGTAAAACCGTTGTATAACACTTTTATCAATAGCGTTCCTATATTCTTGATAACTCTGAAATTTGTTAATACCCTTCAGATATTTTTGATGTTTTTCAAAATAATCTTCTATAAAAAAAGTCATAGTGTTTAAATAAAATAACCAAAATGACGAATATATTAACACTTCTATTATTTTTGTAAAGGAAAAAACTAACTCTAAAAAGAATTTAGGTTATAAAGATTAATATTTGATTATTTAAGTAGGGAAGAAAAAAAAGCCTGGCGATGACC